>CAZCYG010000026.1:0-8423 GCA_964502795.1 uncultured Candidatus Saccharibacteria bacterium
TGTACTGGCAAAAATTGAAAAATAATACCCGCCAGGCGTTGTTTTTTCTGGTACGGTCACTTCATACCATGCTTTTTCGGTTTTGTGTGGTTCAAGTATAATCGATTGTTGGCGCAATTTCACCCAATCTCTCTGTGGCGGCGACCTAAATTCATAATCATACTCATAATCAGTCACCGAAAATTCTCGTACTGACAAGTCAACGACCATTTGTTTATCTGTCAGGTTGCCGACCGTCACAAAGCCCACTGTCGTCTTGTTGACTGCCACTGTCACTTCCTGACGCAGTGGTGATATCGACAACCCTTTGTCCCTTTGATCAGTCGCGCTAACCGCTGGTGGCTGCAATAACAACGCAATGCCGACAGTAACGCGCACAATAACTCGAAAACTCACCATGAATACCCTTCATTATATCGTTTCGCCCGGCATAAAAAAATGGCACTCTATGCGGAGTGCCATTAATATATGCGTTGCCTACGGTTTTTTTATACCACCATATGCAGATCCACCATAGCCACTATTCATCGCCTGCTGTTTTTGCTTTGGTGCAAGTAGTCGCAGTGCCGCACCTGCACCGCTGACAGCTACCATACCAATGGCAACATGCTTGATAAAGTCCTGTCGATCCATTTTTTTTGCTAATAATGTGTTTATTTGTGTTTTAAGTGCCATTTTAATATCCCTAGTGTTTACTCCTAGATAGTATTAAAGCGTACCTCTTTTTCAGCGTCAAGAGCTCTGCGATGCAACACCCCGAAAAAACCCATCAACTGATCGAACAGGTCTGTTCGTAATATCTCTACGTTCATCTGTCACACGAGTGACAGATGGTCTGACCGGCGGTCGCTCAATCGGTGTAGGACGGCGCGCGATCAGCATTCCATCAATTGTCCTTTTTGGTTGGCTAGGTACCCTTAATACTGCAGGAGCCACTGTATTTTCTATCACCTGTGTGAGCGGTTCATATTGTGGAACAGGTGCTACAGGCTGCAAAAGAGTGGGAGTTTGTTCTATAGCTGGTGATGCCATACGCTCCGGAATGGTCTTCGTTACAGATCGCCTAGCATGACGTCTCACAAACACAACAAACACACCAACCTCATATACCAGAATAATTGGCACTGCGACAACCATCATATTGAGTGCATCGGGAGTAGGTGTGATAACTGCAGCCAATATAGTCGCAGCAATAATAACGAACCGCTGCGTAGATGACAGCATGCCAGGAGGTATAGGACGAATATGATCAAAAAGGAAGAGGAGGAGCGGCAGCTGAAAGAGTACGGCTAACCCTAGGACATACGCAACCACAAAGTTCAGATATGATTCGGCTGTCAGGCTGGGTATAACCGCATCGCCTGCAAATTCAGACAAAAAGTTAATAGCCCCTGGAATGGTCACAAAATACCCAAACGCGGCACCACCTGCTGCAAGAAGTATTGACACCGTAACTAGACTTGCGACAAGACGACGCGAAGACCTGCCCAGTAGCGGCTGCAAAAACCGGTAGATATTATAGATAATAACCGGAATTGTTAAAAGAGCACCAAAATAGATGCTGAGTGTAAAAATAAAGCTAAAACCACCCGCAGGGGTCAGATAGATCAGCTTTTCGCCATGCAACGGAGCCATGACAACAGATATCAGCTGATCTTTATACTGGAACCCCAGCGCTGACGTAACGACAAGTGTCAATACCACCCAAAACAAACGCTTGCGCAATTCATAGAAATGCTCAAGGAATGTCAATTCAGTTGGAGCTTCTTGACTATGCTTCTTCTGCTTTTTTAGATGTTTTGCTTTTTGCTTGTTTTGTATCATCGCTCATACCTTTGCGAAGTTCCTTCATTGACTGACCAACGCTACGAGCCAATTCTGGCAGTTTACGGCCGCCAACTAGCAATAGGATGACAAGCAGAATGATAATTAATTCGGGGGTTCCCAATCCTAACATTTCTTCCTCACTTTTATCGTTTGATACTTTAATGGTATACCGATTATGATAGAATGGCAATAGAGTAACAATAGGATAAACATGGCAACATATAATTGTAGCGACGGTGCAAACAACGCATACGGAGCAAACGGGTACGGAACCTGTACGAGCCAATCTGTTGGCGCACCTGATACGGGATTTTTTCAACAAGTTATTAGTGGTGGGAGTTTCACTATTATTGCCCCCCTTGCGACCGCAATTGTCGTTGTAGTTATTGCTGCGCTTGTCACGCGCCGACGTAAAAAAGCCTAACCATCAAGCCCTACCTTGCTGATATAACTACTGACGGGTTACCTTGACCATTGCATGGCGGATCGGTTGGCCGTTCAGCGTATAACCCGCTTGTAACTCTTCGGCAACCACCTCTTGATCACCCTCCGCCGTCTCATCAAACTGAATTGCTTCATGAAGATCGGGATTAAATACCGTGCCAGGTGATGCTTCAATGCGCCGTAGATTCAAGCTATCGAGTGATTTGTCGAGTTGCTTGACAAGTCCTGCAACACCTTGCGCCCACTTGTTGTTCGCCAGATCATCGGGGATATGTGTTACTGCTCGTTCGATTGTATCGATAACTGGTAGTAATCGCAGGATAGCTGCTGTCTGCCCAGCATCGCGCGCAGCCGATTTTTCGCCCTCAATACGTTTGCGATAATTCTCAAAATCAGCGCGAGTCCGCTGTAAATCGATGGTTAGCTCACCAATCTGCTGCTCAAGTTCTTCCTGAATTTTACTCTTTTTTACCATCTACTACCTACCATTTTCTATAATACTTCTTCTAACATCGCACCCGCATGGCGCACCAGTCGCATGACCTTACCATAACTTTGGCGTGTTGGTCCTAATACGCCAATATAGCTATTATCACTATACGGTGAGCGGAACCGACTAATAATCAAACTTGCTCCGCTGGTTTTGCCAATCGGGTTTTCGCTGCCAATATAGACATTCAGCGGTTCGTTTGGTGTAGCTTCGCGCAGCCATGGTTCCAAGTTATCAAGTAGCCTAGCTACCGCCTGTACATGATTGCCCTGCATGAATTCCGGCTGGCTAAACAGGTTGCCGATACCATTCATGTATAGTTCGTCGCCGATGGTCGCAAGACCCAGGTTTTGCGTCAATTCTACCAGACTATCCACAGCGCTACGGATTGCGTGATCAGCGCGATCACTGTGTGTATTCACCCGCGCTTCGATCGCCCTCGCACCGCGATCGAGCTGAAGTGGCTGCTGTACCTGCGCTTCATTAATAGCATTCACGTAGAATCGATAGCCCTTGTCAGTCGGGATACGCCCAGCACTGGTGTGCGGCTGCGTGATGAACCCAAATTCCTCCAACTTTGCCATTTCACTGCGAATGGTGGCACTCGACACGTTAAACAACTTGGCTAGCGTCACACTGCCAACAGGTGATGCAACTTCGGCATACTGCTCGATAATTGCTGCAAGAATCTGGATCTGACGCTCTGTCATACTTTCATTATAGCACAAAACTAGCACTCTTTCAATCAGAGTGCTAGCACACAATAGTCAACTCAGGCCGCAGTTGCGATACTTTGACGTCTTAAGCTACACTAGGAATATGAGCTTTCTCCAAGATTTAGGTGGGTTTATCAATGAAGTCAATTCCCTATCAGAAGAAATCGACGACGTGAAACGTGATGTCGTGTCGTCACTTGTTGAGGGCGCAGCACAAATCAGCCAGACATTAAATGATACTAAATCACAAATCACCGACGTAGCAAGCGACGCGACGGGTACGATTCATCAGGTTGGCGACGATATGCAACAATCTAGCCAACCATCTGACGAATAGTTATCGTTTACTTTGTGTCCGCTATCGCCGCCTTGACCAGCGACAGCAATTCAGCAGCTATAATACGAGCGGCCGTGACATCACCAGAAGTGTCCCCATGCTTCACGATCTCATCGATTGCAGCGGCACATTGTTCAACAGTATCATTAACAACAAAGGCAAAATATGGCTGAGATAGCATATTCTCAAGCACCTTCTCTGCTGTCGCCAATCGGTTATGCAGCTCCTGCGGGTCCATCGTCTCGCGACCCTGCAAACGCCGCATCCACTCATCATAGTTTGGTGGCAGTACACCAATAATCGCCGCATCAGGCTTCGCTTTTGCAACCGCGTTTGTCCCACCAAATTCATAATCATGAATAGGCATTTTACCTGTCGCTATAATCCGCTCAACTTCACGAATACTCGTGCCTGACACTTGCTGGTTATGGATTATTTCGGCTTCAATGAATTCGCCGTTTTTCAGATCGTTCAGTAGATCCTCTTCGTTTCGAAAATAATAATTGACGCCGTCTTGCTCCATTTTGCCATCACGAAATTTTGGCGGACGAGTTGTATCTGACACGATAAATCCGTAGTTATAGTGCTCCACCAAATAGTTAATGATCGTATTACGGCCACCGCCAGCTACACTACTCAGTGCAACGAACGGTGTACTTGCCAGCACGGCCCTGGCACGGTCTGACACGGTATAGTTTTGGAGGATTGCTTCGAATGCTTCTCGATTATGGAGAATAGGCTTGGTGTCTTGCTGCATATTCTTGCCATTCTATCACTTTAGTCACGTTTTAGCAGCACCGTAAATGCTTCTGACGGAATATCTACCTTACCGAACCGCGCATTTCACAGGAGGGACCCACCCCTCCATAGGCTTTATGAAATAAATTCACAAAGCCTATTCCACCCCCTGAAGAGGGTAATTCATCAATCTCTTTTGAGCAAAACGGTAAATGCTTCTGACGGAATATCTACCTTACCGAACCGCTTCATGCGCTTTTTGCCTTTTGCCTGTTTGGCGAGGACTTTTTTCTTACGCGATACATCACCACCGTACAGACCGGTCGTTACATCTTTACGGTAGGCACTGAGATCTTCGCGCGCGATAAACCTGCCGCCAATCGCGGCCTGCAGACTCACCTGAAAGTTCTGACGCGGTATGACATCTTTGAGCTTGGCAACGATTTCGCGGCCAAGTGCCTGTGATTCGCTGCGATGCGCCATGACACTCAGTGCATCCACCATTTCACCCGCCACATAAAAATCAACGCGCACCAAATCCTCCGCACGGTAATTGTCCAGCTCATAATTAAAACTACCATAACCACTCGTTTGTGATTTCAACTGGTCGTAAAAGTCGGTTAGCAGGTTCGCAAGTGGTGCTTCAAAACTAATCAGTGCCCGCTCATCAATATAGCTCAGGTTAGTCTGCAGACCGCGACGATTACTGATCAGCTGAATCACCGCGCCAATGTAGTCGGCAGGCACCACAATCTCGCCCTTGATCCACGGCTCGCGAATTTCGGCTACCTTGCTCATGTCAGGCAACTCACTGGCTGACTTAATATCAAGTTCTTCGCCATTATTCAGCGTGACCTGATAGTCCGTACTTGGATTTGTGACGATAAGGTCCAGGCTATACTCGCGCTCCAATCGTTCACGCACGATATCCATGTGCAGCAGGCCCAAGAATCCTATACGCATACCATAGCCCAACACCGGTGAATTTTCGGGCTCAAACTGCAATGCGCTATCACTCAATGCTAATTTCTCAACCGCCTCTTTTAATTCTTTGTATTCATCGTTGCTGGTTGGAAAGAATCCGGCATACACGAATGGTTGTACATGCTGATATCCAGGCAGCGCTTCAGTCGCCTTGCTCCGTCGTACAGTGATCGTGTCACCCACTCGTGCATCTCGTGTGGTTTTGAGGTTGGTGACGATATAGCCAATCTCACCAGTCGCCAGATTACTGCCAGGTTTCATGGTTGGATTCAGCGCACCGACTTCAAGCGCAATACCACTGGCACCCGTCGCCAGCATCTCGATCGTATCGCCTTTTTTAATTTCGCCATCAACTGTGCGAGTGTACAAGATCACACCACGATAATCATCATAATAACTATCAAATATGAGTGCGCGAGTCGACGCCTTTTCATCACCCTGTGGCGGTGCAATACGCTCGACAACTGCATCAAGTACTTCACCTACACCTTCGCCTGTCTTGGCGCTGATTTTCAATATATCCGAATCCTCACAGCCCAGCAGGTTAATTAATTCCGCGCTTACCCGTGGCACGTCGGCCGCAGGCAAATCGATTTTGTTGAGCACAGGTATAATCGTCAGGTCCGCACCCAGCGCCAAATAGACGTTCGCAAGTGTCTGCGCCTGTATGCCCTGGCTGGCATCAACCACCAAAATCGCGCCTTCGCACGCGGCAAGCGAACGGCTGACTTCGTAACTAAAATCAACATGCCCTGGTGTGTCGATCAGGTTGAGTTGGTACTCAACTTTTGTAGTTTGTAGTTTGTAGTTAGTAGTTAGTGATTTACTATCTACCATATACGAACTACTACCTACTGATGGCGTATATGCCATCCTTACGGGTGCCAACTTGATCGTGATACCTTTTTCGCGCTCCAGATCCATACTGTCTAGCAACTGCGATTTCATATCTCGTTTTGACACGGTGCCAGTCAGCTCCATCAAACGGTCAGCAAGTGTCGACTTGCCATGGTCTATATGGGCAATGATGCAAAAATTGCGGATGTGGGATTGATCCATAAACTCAGCTAACTATACCAGAAAACAGAGGTGAAATCAATTATTTCGCCCGAGCAAACAATAGTCGTTCAATACGATGAATGATCGGATCGGCTTCTTTGAGATGCAGCAACCGGCTGAGAAACAGATAGACGACTGCACTCATACTGGCAATTAGTACGAACTTTGGAAATGTCGCCAAAAAGCTATTGTCGTCGCTCTGCAGTTGAAACAACTGCACCATGACATAACACACTACTGACATCACAACCGTCGCTATCGTCATGCGGCCTATCGCATGCAACAATGGTCCGTTAATCAGACCTTTGATACGACGGTTCATGACTGTAAACAAAATCACTACTTCGACAACTGCCACAATTGATTGTGCATAGCCTAGACCATATGCACCCATATCCAATTCCATCGTGAACCACACAGCCAGAACAATGTTGAGTCCGATCGCAAATAGCGAAATATACAGTGGCGTTTTCGTATCCTGTTGCGCATAAAAACTACGGGCCGCGATAAAGTAGACTGACCGGAACAAAATCGCAACGACAAGTGATCCCAGCAATCCCGCCATCAGTGCGTCACCACCATTTTTGATAAAGTTCACCAGATATCCACGTGTAAAGAACGTCACGGCCGCCACAGGCATCGCTAGCCACACGATCACACGAATAATTGCCTGTAGTTCGGTGCGAAAAAGATCAGGGCGTCCCTGCCCGATACGCTCGGTCATTTTGGGAAATGCCGCCGTACTGATCGCGACACCGATCAAATTAATTGGTGCCATGTGCAGTGTCACTGCCTGGTTGTAAATACGCACCGTGCCCTCGGCCATGCGTGACGCCAGATTGATCTCGACGATTCCCACTAGGTAATCCATTCCTTGATCAATCGAACGTGGCGGTAGGAGTGTCAGCACTTTGCGAAATCCTTTGTTTTTCCAGAATATCTTGAACTGATAATCAAACCCGAGCCCGATTAGTCCAATAGTGCTCACGATCAGTTGCAAGATCGATCCAAGCACAACGCCCAGCGCCACGCCCATAATGCCGCCCTCAAACACCTGCACGCCAAAAATCGATATACCGCCAGTGAATACTGTCAGACCCGTAATAATACCAATGTTGTAAAGTACTGGCGCGAGAGCAAAGAATGTAAAGCGCCCCACCGCCTGCTGAATGCTGGCAATGACCGTCGCAATCGCAAACAAAAATGGGTTGACCGCTATCACACGGGTCATACTGACGGCGAGCGCCGTCGCCGATTCGCTAAACCCAGGTGCAATAACATATCGGATTAACGGTTCGGCAAAAATAATAATCAATACGCTCGTTATCAGCGTGATAATCGCCATAAAATTTAACAGGCTTGTCGACAGACGCCATGCAGACTCTTTGTTTCCTGTCGCCAATCGCTGATTAAATACAGGTATAAATGTCACCGACAATGCACCGGACACCAATATAAAGAACATGAAATCCGGCACAGTAAACGCCGCCGTATACGCGTCGATGCCTTCAGGATAGCCTGGTGTCCCAGCTGCAGCATTTGGCAGATATGCGCTGTTTAACAATCGATCACGAAAGAACCCGAGCAGCAGCGATACTAGCGATGATCCAGCCAATAACGTCGCAGCTAACTGGATAGATAGCCGCTTGTTCGCGCGAGCGACAACACTGCTGACTCGTCCCATTCGTGTTTTTCCTATGTACGCTAAGCGTAAAGTTTTGCTTCCTTTGGTATTTTTGTAGCCTTGAGAATCTTCTCTACATCAGCTTCATCAAGTGTCTCTTTGGCAAGTAGTTCCTTTGCCAGTGCATGCAAACCATCCATGTTG
>CAZCYG010000027.1:0-8400 GCA_964502795.1 uncultured Candidatus Saccharibacteria bacterium
GTGTTATAGATCGCTCTGCTGTTTTCGTCGAGCACCAATGCGCCACCAAGCGGCGATAATAGAAATGACGTCGCCAGCAATGCGAATGCCGCCGCGCCGATCAGCCGTTGCCAGCGCTTATGATACGCCGGACCGCTAAACAGTAACATGACTGCCGGTAGTATTATCAGTCCCGCCGCAACCACACTTTTCAGTGGAGGTGCCAGTAATTCAACACCCGCGCCTTCGATAAAAGGTGTCACGTCGCCAGTCCACATTTCTGACAGCAAATATCCGGCTGCGAGTGCCAAGCCCAGCACACCAAACCGTCGGCGCGTGAAATACGTCAAGGCGAATAATAAACCGATGATAATAAGTATGATTACAATAACACTCATATACTATAATCCCGATGGCAGCGTGGCCTTATCGCCTATGTTTATGCCTGTCCGTTCTATGGTACCACTTGCCAGCTCGATAACATAGCGGCTATTTTTGCCTGGTTTAAATATCGTGTCGGGATAGCTTGACGGCTGTGCAGCCTTGACCACATAGACAACCTGACGATCACTGTTCAGCCATACTATGTCGATAGGATAATTCATATCTTTCATCCAAAATCCCCATTTGCCATCCAGGGGGAACACAAACAACATTGCGTCATCAGTTGGCAGGTTCTCGGTACCCGATAATCCCTTTTCACGCTCGGCATCGCTACGCATGATCGATACATCATAATAATGGTTGGCGATTATTAGTTGCTGGCTACTTGAATATTGTAACCACAAAAAACCTATCAAGCCGCCGATGGCAACAATTAACGGTCGCCATGCAATCGCCCACCACTTCTGCATTTACGCCCCTACTTTATCCTTTTTGTTGCGGCGTTTGGCGTTTAGTTCAATATATTCAATGATTTTTGTCGCAACATCACGCTTTGTGATAAGTTCAGGAGTCTTCAGGCTAGCCGATGAGTTAACTTCCAGGACAAGCGGACCGCGTTCGCTACGCATCATATCGACACCACAGATTGGCAGACCCATCGCTTTGGCTGCTTTGATCGCCGTCTTCGTTTCTTCTTCGGTTAGCTTCACAGGGGATCCCTCGCCACCTTGATGAGTATTACTGCGAAAGTCGCCGTCTAGGCTTTGTCGTTTTACACTGGCAACGACTCGACCGCCAACTACTAATGCACGAATATCCATGCCTGCTGATTCTTTGACAAATTCCTGCACCAAAAAGCTCACGCCTTCCACATAAAAAGCCTGCATTACCGCCTTGGCTGCTTTGGGCGTCTCGGCTAGTACGACACCATTGCCGTGGGTACCGCGTACCAGTTTAATGATCAGCGGCGTACCACCAGCAAGTTCAACGACATCGTCAAAGTTAGCAGTCTCACGGGCAAACACCGTCTTGGGTATCGCCACACCAGCCTTTGCCAGTATCTGATAGGCACGCAATTTGTCGCGCGAACGAACAATCGCAATCGAACTTGCCGTGCTGAATGCACCCTGATTTTCAAACTGACGGACAATGGCCGACCCGTAGCGCGTGTAGCTCTGTGCAATGCGAGGAATAATCACATCAAAATCGTGTAGCGATCGCCCTTTGTAACGCACAACGGGCTGATCTTTTTCGATCGACACATAACATTTGGCGTAGTTAATTATTTCGACATCATGTCCACGAGCCTTTGCGACTTCTTTCAACCTTTTCGTCGTATAGTTGGCGCTGCCTTTTGATAAAATCGCGATTCTCATGACTCACGTCCTTCTTCTTCGTCATTTGGAAATTCTATGCCGTACTGCCGTTTCAGCGACACCCTATCCAGACTTGTCTCGCTTGAATCAACCAAAAAACGATGATTCAGTAGTTTACGCCCCAGCAAAACCGGATATATCTTTTTTGATCGATCAGCCAGTGTGAAACGAGCGTGAAAAACTTTCGGACCCAGTTTGACCTTCAGTTTTACTTCATAACGCTCCTCGCGATGACCAAATGAATTCGCCACCCACACCTTTGTATATTCTTCGGCAGTTATACGATGAGCCATAGCACCGCACACTGGATGCCCGCCTAAGAGGTTGAATGACAGTATGCCATCCTGCTCCACGATATCACTTGCATGTACTGCCGAACGATAGGCGCCCGTATCCGTCTTTGCCGGCACATTAGCAGCATCACTACCTACAAATGTCAGTAGTTCTGATCGGCCGATAATAACTTTGTGAAAATCGTGTTTTGAAGCCATATGCTGTATTATGTCGTATTGTTATTGTTATGAATAGACTTGAATATATTACCATAATTTGTTATAATTTGCAATATGTCACACGTACTCATTGTCGGTCAAAAATTCTCGACTCTTACTGATTATCTGACCGAAAAAGGACATTCTTACACATTACTGCAAGACAGCAAAAAAACTCGTTTTCCCGATAAGCGATTCAAGCATCGGGTTGTTGCTGATTTTACCAGTAAAGACACTGTTCTTGCGGCCGTCGATAATGTTACTCGCCCCATCGACGCCGTCATTGCAACATACGAAAATTACATCGTTGCCGCCGCGTGGATAGCAGAACATCTGGGTCTGCCAGGCCTGCCAGTCGCGAGCGCCGAAGCGTGCACGGATAAATACCTGATGCGATCACTGTTTGAAAAGGCATCCGAAAAAATCAGCCCGGCTTTTATGGCGGTTGACTCTGAAAATGACGTCCGCGAATTTGCTGCCCAGTATGGATTCCCTATTATCCTCAAGCCAGCCAACCTAGCCAAAAGCCTGCTTGTCACAAAGAGTAATTCTATGAATGAATTGATCGCAAACTATCGGCATTCTGCCGAACTTTTAACATCCGTGTACGAAAAATACGCATCCTCTCGCGCGCCAAAACTTATTATCGAGGAATTCATGGAGGGTAGTATCCATTCGGTCGATGCGTTCGTCACCAGTGATGGCACGCCGCATATCCTTGAACAAATTGTTGATTATCAGACTGGCTATGATATCGGGTATGATGATAATTTTCATTATAGCCGTATTCTTCCTTCGGCATTGTCACCTAGCCAGCAGCAAGCATTACGTCACTGCGCGGATGTCGGGATCCGTACGCTCGGTATAAAAAACAGTCCGGCGCATGTCGAAGTTATTATGACCGCAGACGGTCCCCGTATTGTCGAGATTGGCGCGCGAAACGGCGGCTATCGCGAACGGATGCACCGACTGGCGAATGGCATTGATATTACTGGTGCTGCGCTCAGTCTGGCACTTGGACAGCGGCCAGACGTAAGCGCGACAAAAAATGATCCATGCGCGGTACTGGAACTATTTCCTCAAACACCTGGCGTATTTGCAGGCATTTCACATATCGATGAGCTCCGTCATTTACCCTCACTCGAATACCTGAGTATCAAGGCTAAACAAGACGATACTGTTGGTAAATCAGCCGATGGCTATAAGGCGTGTGCTATTGTAATCTTGACGAATAGTGACTCAGCACAATTTACAGAGGATCTTGTGTTTGTCAAAGATACTGTGCACGTTGCTACACTGTAGCGGGATAAAGCTTTTGATGGGCAGCAATCTGCACATCAACCAGCTTTTTCGCTATTTGTCTCTGACGTGGATCATCCAGTGATTCATACATGGTTAACCCCGGACAGTGATTTACTTCAATCACGGTTGGATTGAGATCATCGAGCTGCATATCCGCGCGTGGTATCGTGTTAACAAAAAAGTCAACGCCACATACCGGTAGACGTAGCTCACGAGAGATTGCTTCCGCCTGCGCGGTCATGAATTGCGGGAGATCATTATCAAGATTCTTTCGTGTCCCACCTACTCCCACGTTTGCGATACCGATCACTTGCACGTTCCGACCAACTGACGGAATCGAGATCATATCCTCCTGCGGCAAATACTGTCGCACATACTTCATATCGATTTTATTATAGAGAGTATTGTAGTCATCGCCACCTCTATCACTTTGTCCATTTTCAATATCAATAAGCTGTTCGACTGTATGCACACCATCACCTATAACAGTTGCCGGTACACGAGTCATCGCACTCGCATACACTCCGTCTATACACACAACTCTGACATCAAACCCTGTCAGCTGTTGCTGCACCAAAAAACCGTCGAATCGACTTTCCTGCAAAATAGCTTGCGCGCAGTCCATAACCTGTTGCAGCGAATCAAGGTTAATATATACCGCTTTGCCATGAGCTCCGTCGATCGGTTTTGCGACGACTTTGCCATGGCTCTTTATAAAGGCATCGACTGTATCCGGATCTTCATGCAGGATAGTTGGATTTATATACAGTTCGTCGGGAACATTAATACCAATACTTTTCACAATCGCATTTGTTACTTGTTTATTACCTGCAATCGCTCGACCCGCAATAAAGCTCATACTTTCATCAATGACACTAAACAGGCGCATAGGCACGGTACTATCCGGTAGATCAACTTGGAGCAAACCACTAGTAGAGACAAATCCCTGTACGCGCAATCCACGGTCAAGCAACTCGTTAACAATTACTCTCGTCGATATTTTTAATTTTGGCAAATCCTCATATGTCAATTCATGCATGATATCCACTATACAGTAGCTTGACTTCGATGCGAACCATCGCTACTATCTTAACTATCGTGACACGTGTTGTATCTGTTAAATTCAGACTCTTGTCTCTTACCGATCTGGGACAGCTTGAGCGTGACTTTCCACAGCCAAAACCTGGCGACCATGCCGCACGTCTTGAGCTGCAGGCCAAGAATACATATTCATATATTTGCGCAGAGGTTGATGAGCGAATTGTAGCAATTGAGCTTATTCGTTGGAGTGGCCCCCAGAAATCCGAAGATCAGTTACTGTCACAGTATCCAGAGCTTGGAAGCCTTTATGTGATTCCCGACTACCGCAGTCAAGGAATTGGCAGCCGACTCTCCGATTATGCAGAGCACTTGGTAAAGAAACGCGGATATATAGGCGTCGGTGCAACTATAAAAGATTCAAACACGATTTCAATTGCGATGCACCGCGCAAGAGGATATCGACCAGTCGGTGCAGCGTCGCGTACTCGACAGCACCCCAACGAGCCGCGATCGTATTATATCAAGCAGTTTGACTAAATAGCTGTTGCAGCTGGCGCGGCATGGGCGTGTATTGTTCAACATATTCGCGGTCATCAGCATCAAATGGATTGAATTTCGCCGCTAGTGTCCAGCGCATTACTTCGTCGAGGATGTCGTTTTCTACGGCAAAGTCCAGCAGTTTCCATGCATTATTCAGGCCGTGATAATAATCAATGTCTTTGCGATGAGCAATGCCATCATCAACATCGGTCATACCAACAAAAGTACGGTTGATCATAGTCATCTTGCGCTTCATTGCTTTCTCGTGAGCCTGTTCGGGAGTGTTCTTTTCAAGAAGGCCAAGGAACGATATGTCACCCATGATGCTCGCAATTTCATCTTTTGATAAACCACCTGTGACTGACAGTCCCACTGCCACATAATGATCTATGCCACGATTCGGATCGACTCTTCCTTTCAAACATTGTTCAAGCGCAATCATGAATGATTCTTCAAATCGTGCGTACGATGCAGTGCCAAAACGACCAACATCCATACCCAGCTGTTCTGCCAGCGCCGCACGCATCGCGTGATTAATTTCATGGATAACGAGTGTTTTCAGTTCATCTTTTTTGACTTTGCGTTGAGTGGGGACAACAACCTCACGAGTGAAAGATCTCGTAGAAACAGCCGATTTTTTTCGTTCTATCAATTTTGCTACCCAGCCCAGATTTCGCAATAAAGGTGTCGAGTCGATGGTCTTCTGAAAATACTCAACTATGGCACCCGCGTCAAAATCCTCGCGCTGATCCTGATCGATTTCGTCGACAATATCGCCGTAGTGATCCAGTAGCCAATCCTGCACTCGGCCCACCGTTTGCTCAGAAGGCATCAGTGATTCGATCTTTTCTGTCTGCGGGGCGTATGATGAAAGTTTTTCAAGCAGCATTTTGCGATGCTCTTCGTATTCAGGGGGTATTTTGTAGGCTTCAATTAGTTTCATTTTTGCGGCAACAGCTTGCTGAAATAGCTCGGGGCTATAGTAGCCGTATAGTTCTTGCTGAACAGATTCTATCTCGTCACTGTTATCTTGATCCATCAAAACCTGCTCTACGGCAGACGCGACCAGCGAAATCTCAGCCATATGGCGCGCCACGACTCGTCTTTCGTGACCGCTCAGTTCGGTTGATCGATAGAGGTGATCCCATTCTGGATATGCGGTATCGATTGTTGCGCTTGCCTGCACGGCAGCCTGACGCGTCAACAGTACATCGACACCGTCGTCGTTAATAGAAACAGCTGTATCAAGCGCCTGACCTGGTGTCAGTAAAAATGCTTGCCTGGCTGCCGATAGTCGCTGTTGATCTGGTGATTGTTTCATGGTTTGTTTTAGGTGATTATATATTTATATTAGCATAAATAGTATAAAAAGTCAATATCATGATTAAAGTAGTACGCTAAAATCCTAGTCCGCTCCAGAAAGCTGCATCGCGCAAATCGTCATCCTGAGTACCGTCCGAGTCTATTCCAAGCCGATTGCGCATCTCACGGAGAACAACGGGCTTAACACCAACCTTTGCTGGATTTGTCAGAATCTCACGCATAGTTGAAGGCGACACACCACCAGATTGAATTGCAATCAATTGAGACGACTGCTTCTGGCCTAGGATCTTTTGAGCAGTCTGATTGTTCCATGTCCCTGGATCGTTGCCGACATTTTCCAATGCGACATCCTTGAGTCGACTCCACTTGACCATATCTTCTGCATCAGAGTTAAGGGATTGGTGATTATCGATGTGGAATTTAACATCATCCAATATATCATTTGTACGCATCTGTCCCTCGAGTTCCCGCAGCGTCAGGCGTAACTGATTTACACCAGGATCATTTGACTTAGCAAGCATATTTATATATGCACGAGACGCTTCCGCATTGCCACTTGCGACAGCCTGTCTCAGTGCCGTATCCATTTGGAATATACGGCCAGGCATGATTGATGACGAATTTTCGATCTTCTTAACCAACTCAGCTTTCGCATTGACGTCAGCATCCTTAGCGTTCGAATACGCCTTGAGCGCACCATGTGGATCGATACCGCCAACCAGTACCTGCAGGTTCTGATCATCTTTAAGCTCCGCAACGTACTCTTTTTTCTGCATTGTTTCGGCTGCAGTCTTGTTGCCCTCAGCAATATGATGCGCCAATAATGCGGACTGCGCATCTGTGGAATATGCAGCATAGCGCTGATTGGTTTGTGGCGTTACTCTTTCAGACAGAGCTTCCTGCCATCTTGCTTCGTCAGCATCTTCAAGTGCTTTGGTCTGCATTTTGGCTAGTCGCATACGACCGCTGTCGCGCTGCATAACCAGTCCTTCAGGAGTACTGCTTGCTTTGCGCTCTTCAAACAATCTCTCGCTCAGCGCATCGCCAGCATTTTTACGCAATTCAACATACTTGGCGTCAGCATTAAGTTCCTGCATACGCTTTTCATTTGCAATAGCTGCTTCTATGCCTTCCTGAGCGTTCTTCAATCTTCGCTCACGATACTGTTTACCACGCGAACGACGATAGGCCATCCCACTAGGCTTGATCCAGCTTTTGTTCGCACCCTTTTTAATCTGTTCCGTACGAGCCAACTCTGACCGCTCATTTGCCCAGTTGCGCGAACGATCGACCAGACCTTTACGTGGATTGTTGACGAATCCACCCAACTGCGTCAGCAGACCATGGCTCACCTTCATCAAAAACGGCGTAATGAGCAGCGGTGCTACCTGTACGAACATTGCCAGTATCACCACACTAATCTGATCCGTATTCTGGATGATAATATACGACGCCAACTGCGAGGCGCCGAACAGTAGCGAGAATAGTGGAAATATCATCAACATATTTACAAATAACCCACGCCACCGTTCAAATTGTTTTTCGGTATTTGGCAGGAGGTACGCCACGAACGCAATCGGTGCCAATACGACGAGAACGGTTATAAGCGCCTGGCGGGCAGCCAGGACAATCAGCGCCACAAAGATACTGAGAATGCCGCCCACAAGAACAGGCACGAGTAACGGAACAAGTGCCAAAACGCCACCACTTGCGGCAATAGCAATTCCACCGGCAACACCCAGTGTGCCCCCGCTTAGTATCAGCGTCGTCAAGTTACCCCAACTTGTCTGCGCCTTAGGCGCAGGAAGTGTCTGACGAATTTCTATCAAAGCCTTTTGGATACTGTCACCCATGATATTGGATACATCAATCGCAATCGTACAGATATAGTACGATGCGTTCACCAAAATAGCCGCGATGATGAGTCGCGGAATCATTTTTTTGATTTCGTAATTGCTAATGCC
>CAZCYG010000028.1:0-8392 GCA_964502795.1 uncultured Candidatus Saccharibacteria bacterium
TACCGGATGAACCGTCATCGACGGCTCATGTTGCCCATAACGCTTATTCATTTGTTTATTATATCATATTTAGTAAAATATGTCTACTTTTTATCACACTGTTTTTGTTGAAAATTCGATAACGCATAAGTTTGCTAGAGCATATCACTAAATAGCTTCAAAACGTCCTGCTTCATAACATCGCGAGTAATGTTGATGTCGTAACCACTGTCATTCGCCAGTTCGGCAATACCAATAAATCGTGAACGCAAAAATGACAAATCCCCGCGTGACGCACCGATCACGACATGTGAAATCTTTGCCTGAAATATCGCCGCAGCGCACATCGGACATGGTTCGTTTGTACAATAGATTGTGCAATCCGATAATTTATTTGTACCCAGCGTGCGGCACGCCTTGTCAACCGCTTCTAGTTCCGCATGAGCCAACACGGTTTTTTGCTTTGCTTCTCGGCAACGCCCCACGGCAACCACTTTTCCTCCTCGTACAACAACCGCGCCGAAGGGAAGTTCATCATCATCTTTTGCCTGTCTTGCCTGCTCAAGAGCCTGTCGCATATAAAGAGAATGATCTGTCATAAAGAAAGTATACCAAAGAAAAATAGCCACACGAGTGACTACTTTTCTTTGGTAGCACTGACTAGGATCGAACTAGTGACCTTAGGCTTATGAGTCCTACGCTCTAACCAACTGAGCTACAGTGCCGTAAATGCAAAAACGATTGTAACAGATATAGACACGGATTGCGAGGGTTCAGTTAGCTCTTTGGCGTCATTTGAAACAGCAGATTATCGCATTCCAGCTGCGCGGCCTGAATGCTGAGCACTAACTTTTCAGGCGATACCGTGTAAAAACCTTCTGTTTTCCACGGATCGGCAACCAAATAGTTTCCCTCGTCATCCTTGCCGTGGATAACAATTGAATGATTATACAGCTTGCCGTCGATATCATCAGTAACATCCTGTCGTAACCCGGCATCATCAGCTTGACGACCAGATCCATAATACGCACTCATACAAATACAGGTCAGGATTGGTCCCCGTTCGATCAAGCGATCGAGTAGGGGAGTAGCGATACACTGTTCGATGTGCAATTCCCCACCCACCTGGATAAAATCAATGTACGATTGGATGTACATTTCGCTAAAATTTTTGCCTAGCACCGGGATATCGCGATGCCCCTTTATAGCATTCAACTTCTCTACGATTTCACTCGCCTTTAGCCCGCTCCATGACAGATCCAGCACCTGAAAATCAGACGAATACATGACGACATCAAAACCCTGTGATAAACACCAGGTAGCCAAATGCTGGTTGATCGTCCCCCAATCCTCGCCTTTTTCATTTTTGCCAACAGGCACGATGTCCATGATATCCTGTGGCGTATACGTTTTGCCGTAATACGACAGCAGCATCGCCAGCGATGACTGGCTACACGAACTATTGGTCGGCTGTAGATGGTGCGTTACAGCATAATTGATCATAGGTTCAATTATAACCCACACAAAAAGCACCTATATAAGGTGCTTTTTCATGAATTCTATAGTTCTACTGTCTCGACAACTGCTTCGCGGCGGGTGAGAAACGACTGGATCTCAGCATCAGTACGCGGACGATTCCAACTTGCAAGACTTATAGCATTAAACGCTTGCTCGAAAGCGGTTTCGTTGACGGTTTTTTTTGTCATTGTGGTGGGTTCCTTTGTTTTTTGTTTGTTTTAATTGGTTAATATGTATATATTAGCATATGTTTAATAAAAAAGCAATACCTTTTTGATACATTTTTTGACCCTAGTACAACACTTATGGTAAAATGAGCCAAAAGGATAAACATAAACATGGGCAACGCAGACATAATCGCATCTTTCGCCATCGTATTACTCGCCGCGGCCGTCCATGCATCGTTCCAACTCAGCATCAGCGTCCTGACACTTCTCAGCGGTCACGCATTGGGCCGCAAATCAGCGCAGCATCGTCTGCTACGACTAATCG
The DNA here is from genome assembly GCA_964502795.1 of uncultured Candidatus Saccharibacteria bacterium. Lineage (GTDB taxonomy): Bacteria > Patescibacteriota > Saccharimonadia > Saccharimonadales > Saccharimonadaceae > UBA2112. Next base: position 1,990 of record CAZCYG010000028.1, read on the forward strand.
GCGGATTTGTTGGGGGCGCGGCAATCATCACCGTATTGCTCCTCACCTTTGCCGCATTTGTTCTGAGTGTCATATTGCCATCAACCACGCATCCGCTCGTTTGGGCAGCCAGTTGCGGTGCGCTGGTAGGTGTCGGTATATCCGTATGGATGTTTTACTACCGCGAGCAGTCTGATAGCACCAGCCTGTGGGTACCACGCGGTTTTGCCAACTACCTGGGTAATCGGTCCAAAGCCAGCAAAGTTACAGCCGAAGCATTTGGCCTGGGCATGACCAGCGTGATTGCCGAACTGTTGTTTATATTTGCGCCGATTGTCGTCGCAGCACTCGTATTAATCCGTTTGACGCCCGAATTGCAGTTACTGGGGATAGTTCTCTATAGCCTGGTATCGCTGTTGCCACTATGTATCGTGGCGTTCCTTATCAGTAGCGGACACAAGATCAGCCGTATCCAGCGATGGCGCGAATTAAACAAAAAATTCCTCCAGTTCAGTGCCGGAACTGGTTTGATCGTCCTTGGTGCCTATATCTATGTCCAAGAAGTAATCGTAACGGGTGTCGTCGCGCTGGGGGGTCAATAAATAATGGCCAAAGCGATTGATGTCGTCAAACGATCCGGTCGCCGTCCGACCGAACCATTCGACACCGACAAACTGCTGCAAAGTATCCTGCAGGCATGTCTCAGTGTCCGTACGCCCGAGGGCGAAGCCGAATCAACTGCCAAAAACGTGACCCATGCCGTTACGATATGGGTCACGAGCAAACCTGCCGTCACCAGCAATGACATCCGCCGTCTGACAAGCAGCCATTTGCATCGGTATCATCCCGACGCCGCGTATATATATCAACATCATCGGACAATTATCTAGGAGAACACATGGCAAAAAAATCGAAATTTGATTTTGACCTGATCGTTATCGGCAGCGGTGCGGGTGGTAGCGCGGCCGCTACAATCGCAGCACGTGACGGCAGGCGAGTGGCGATCGTCGAACAGGACACATTTGGCGGCACCAGCCCTAATTATGGTGAGGTACCGACCAAAGCCCTCCTCCATGTGGCTCATCTCTATGGCGAAGCACGGCGAGCCACACGGTTCGGGCTACGATCAGGCACCGTAGGCTATAACTACCCCAGTATACGCGCCTGGAAAGACCTGGCAGTAAAGCGTACCGGTGCTGCTGGCAATCGACAATACTACGAAAACGAAGGTGTCACGACACTGCATGGCAAAGCACATTTTTTGACACCGCACGAGATCAGCGTCAATCGACGACAATATTCAGCCGAATCATTCATTGTGGCAACAGGATCCCAGTGGCAACGGCCTGACATTCACGGACTGAACGACATTCAGCACCTGACACCCCGCTCTATCTTGGACATATCACGTCCGCCAAAATCATTGTATATCGTTGGTGGCGGTACAACAGGTGTTGAACTGGCCCAATTGCTGGCAACATTTGGTACCAAAGTATACATTGCTGATATCGCGGCACGCCTGTTACCCGGGTTTGATGGCGAGGTAGGGGAGTCGCTAGGGAAGTGGTTGCACGATCAAAAAGGCATCACTCCCCTCACCCAAACCCGCACATTACAAATCGACAAAGAAAACATCGCGTATCGCGTGACGTATTCGCGCGGTGGCCAGGAACACACGCTGCGCGTTGATGAGGTATTGATCTGTGCGGGACGGACACCAAATGTCGACCTGGGGCTTGAAAACGCCGGTGTTGATTATGACAGCAAAGGTATCAAGGTAAATGACCAGCTGCAGACAACTGCCAAGCATATTTATGCGGCCGGTGACGTGCTGGGCCGACATGGTTCCACTCACACTGCCCTTATCGAAAGCCGGATCGCTGCAAACAATATTTTATCCAAAAGCAAAATGATACCTGACTACACGGCAACTCCCCGTGTCGTGTTCACCTACCCTTCCGTTGCGTCTGTCGGACTGAGTGAAGACGACTGTTTGCGGCGTGACCTGAATATCCGTAAGGCTACTACTCCACTGACCATCATCGCCCGCAGCAACACGAGTGATTTTCGTGATGGATTCGTCAAATTAATCACCGACAAAAAAGGCGTCATAATCGGCGCGACTGTCGTTGCTCCAAGCGCCGGTGAAATAATCCACGAACTGGCACTCGCCATCAACTACGGTCATACCGCCGCCGAGCTAGCCGCGACACCCCATGCGTTCCTGACCTGGAGCGAAGCCGTGCGCGTCGCAGCCAGCAAACTCGCTTGAAATTTTTGTGTAACCTATCTTACTGACAACATTTGATTATTTGTATTTAATGGAATGCATGTCTACGGCAGTCCTGCCGGGCACGCACATGCGCTACCCCGTGGCGCACGAGTGAGAGGGAAGCCCGTCACTACATGGGGCATACACCTCATTGATACTTCCCTCTCACATATTCACACTATCGAGATTCACGTTGCTTGGTTGCAACACTCACTCGCCCCTGTTTCGTATCAACGATCACATTGTCACCCGTCCGAAACAAATTGGTCGCGTTGTCGATCCGTATAATCGCAATGTGACGCTCGCGTGCCAATATGGCAACATGCGACAACGACCCGCCACGTTCGGTAATGATTGCCGTTACTCGACGCCGAGCGAGTACACCGTGTGTCAATGACGTCACAACCTGTACATCCACCCCTATCCGACCATGGACCAATCCCGCCGACAGCTCTTCGCCTTTTATTATTGTAGCGTGGTCATAGGACTTTGCGATATCGAAATCATCCCATGAACGCAATCGGTTGGGATGTGTGAGGGGCAGTGTTTGCAACGACTGCCAGTCATCACGACGTTGTTGCAATACTGCAGTTGATGGCACTGCCGCCTGCTTTATCTCGTCATACGTCGCGTACCACAGCAGATTGTGACGATCCAAATCATTGTCCATAGCTAGTAACTGTCGACGCAGTACCGCAATCGATTCAATGAGTTGATCATGCAAAACAGCTCTACGATGACACAAAAAATCATATAGCTGGAACAAATTACGATAATATGTCTCGTCAAACACACTCATAAATGTTTGCAGCAGTTCTTTGCGTGCACGCTTGGTGGCTGTTTTATTAGTACTATTCGTCCCGATCAATTTATCACGATCATGAACATGCAACTCGAACAGTCGCGGTTCAGACAGTTCATATTCATTATCAGCAATGTACCAAAAATGCTTTGTGATTTCTGCACGTGATTGATTTTTTAGTGCTTCCTCAAGCGGCGTAGTACTGAGCGGTAGCAACGTCGGGTCACTCGCAGACAAACCAAGCTTGCGCATCAGAATTGTCCGCACAGCCTGAACCTGCTGCGTATTACGAAATATAACCGGCGACAATTCCTGACAAATATACGACCATGTGCCAACTACAGTATCAGGAGTATTTTTATTCGGATATATGTGCCTATTAGTTTTAAACGCCTGATATGCATCAAGTGCTACCTTGGATTGCTGCAGCTGCGTGACGATCGGCCACGATCGTCGATAAGCCGCAGCATCAACGTACATATTGCCCGCTATCGTGACAACCGGCTGTGAGTTTTTGCGTGCTTTACGCTGATCAATCAATCCCTGCGTATATATGTCGCTCATCAGCTCGACAGTCAGCGGTGTTGGCGCTGCTATGTCGGGCAGAAACGACGTATCGTATGCGCCTTGGTGTAATTGGTAGGATGATCGCAATCGGTTCCTTTCGCGCCGCAATAGTTTGTCGACATTGATCGTCGCTGATCCAAATGGACGCACCTGCACGACGTATACGTCGCCCTTTGCATCCTCCAGCCATTCAATCTCTTGATCACCATCAAATTCCCGTCGGACCATGCGAGCGATATCCGCTAGTTCTTGTTGCCATTGCTCCCTGTGTCGTTGTCCCCCATCGAGTGCGATAGTACCTCGAATCGGTTTTATACTCCCGCTCGTTACTTCATCGGGATTAGTGCCCATTTCAATGATACTGTCGCCATGCTGCGGTATGTGTGCCACGCCACCACGTACCGCCTGTTTGAATTCCTGCACGATATAATTAATGCGAATATAATCCGCGTCTTTATTCTCCCGCTCCGCAATGCCGCGCTGCGACGCTTCGTTGAGTATCTGCAATTTAGCAAACGCCTTATCAAGCTCGTGCCAGGTATCCACTTTGGCAGAATGAAACACGCCAGCAAACGACTGGCCTTTTTGGTCCTCGATCGATGCCGAGCTGCGAATAATCAAAGGAAACCGCAACCCTTTCGCCTTTTCATGCAACGAATCGTACTCCGTATCGGCAACCACGGCAAATGCTGGTACCGTGATACCAATCTGTTGCAAGCGATGTAGATTATAGGCTTTTGCACCGTTTTCGTGATCAGACACAAAACTTGTCATGTTTTCATAGTACATTGCTGCGATTGTTTAGTATACTGAGCTTATGTTTCACTTTGGTTTAGTTGCCGCTCCTGCCGCTGCCGCTCCGCCGCTCCTCGCCATCATTCTCTTTTCATTGTTTGTCTTTTTGGTGCCAAGTACGCTTTTTATTGTCATAAAGGAACGATTTGGACTAAAGAAGGTAAATAGCAAACGTCAGACAAATACGGGTCTCCTGGCTCGAAAGCTTGTAGGATTTGCGCTGTATCATGCACTCATGCTGATCATCTGGATCGTCTCGTGGCCACAGTTCACCAATCCCGTCCACAGCGGATACGACAGTATTACCGGAATAGGATACTTGCTGCTGGTCATGGTATTCTGGACCGGCACCGGTATGTTGGCGATTTATGGCTGGAACCTACTATGGAATAGTGCGACACGCGTGCCGGGTCTTGGATTCTTTTTGCGGCTATTCGTTTGGAACTGCGTTGTGATGTTCATATTTCGGCAGATTATTTACTGGTTGATTTGGAGGTCACTAGTAGCATGAAAAATATTTTTAAAAATATACTTTATACACTAACGATCGTGTTATTTATTGTCTCGCCAGTAAGTGCTATTGGTCTCGATCCTAATGCATGTGGAACGAATTGTATAGGACGGTGCCACGAGGACGGTTTTGGAGATAGCAGAGGTATAAGCAACTGTCCCTACACAAACAACGGTAAAACTAGACCAGACAATCAGACTGATTCCTTATACGAGTTATATGTCGCTGCGGCTATTTTTGGCGTGTCGACAATTATCACCTACTTAATCGTCAAAGCGAAAAAACCGAGGGGGAAATAATGTTCAAAATAGCAAAACTCATTAAGATATTTTTTTTCGCCATAATTATGTCTGCTACAGTATATCTGCCAGCCTTTGCAGACCAATACGTCCCACCCTGCCCTGATGGTTTTACCTATGTACAAGAACCAGGAACGAGATCTGATCCGTTACTTGATCGTGAGGGTGGTGGAAAAAGAATATTTTCAAATCCTCAGACAAATTACCGCTGTGACTTCCTTGGTATAGCACCACCAATATATATTGCTATCGGCATCTTTGGCGTTGCCGCTGTCATCACACTTATAGTCATCAAGGTTAAAAAGTCGAGGAAAAAATAATGCTCTCAATATTGAAAAGAATCCTGATAGCCATCGTCATTTTGGCTGCGATTCCCACAACCACTTTCGCAGCTAAGGGACCGTCCTGTGATAATGGCGCAACCGTTGAATACAGTCGATCAGCCGACGAAGGTCCTATGCGACCAGGAGAACAAGGATGGATCGGATCAAGCGGTGCAAGCTACTACAAGTGCCCCGAAGCAACTAATTACCCACTGATTGCAGGTATTTTTATCTTCGTCTTTGTCCTGATTATCGTCCTCGCACTCATCAAAGTCAAAAAAGCAAAGAAGAAGTAAGTGCGCTTTATTTTCAAACTACTCATAATGGTCACATTGGCAATAGCCGCTTTTCCTATGGTATCGAGCGTATCGGCAGCCGCGCCCCCTACATGCACCGACGGATCATCCCCTCAATACAAAGACGAGTGGTATCAAGAGGACGTTCAACATGAAAAATACGCTCGCGAGCACCCGGAAGTTATTGATGGCATTAGTGGTGGAGCGGGTTACGGAATGGGCTATAGATGCGTGCCGGATACACTGGCTTTCACGCTTATGCAACGTTTATGGGTACCCGCAGTAATATTCCTTGTTGCGATTATGAGTGTCGGCGGAATTATCATGATAAAAAACGCAAGAGCAAAGGCAGGAAAAGGTCATGAATTTCTCCGCGCTTGATACAGTCCCATCCAAACAAGCCATTGCCGCGTATAAAGCATCCCATCCCGAGCAACATCAATACGTTCATAAATACGGCGAATACGCCGAACTGAAGCGATCAGACATAGACCTACGCAGTACTCTGTACTGGATCATGTTTGGCGCTGGTGCTATTTTACTGTTAGCAGCGCTTGCC
>CAZCYG010000029.1:0-8387 GCA_964502795.1 uncultured Candidatus Saccharibacteria bacterium
CAAGAGGACTTATGAAAGGCGACAGTCACATGCTACGCATGGTGGTTGAAAACTTGGTTACAAATGCTATCAAATACACGCCACCGGGCGGTAAGATAACGGTTCGATTATCACGGCTGGGAAATTTTTGGCTTGTCGTTGTCAGAGACACTGGCGTGGGTATCGCACGGGCTGACTATTCGCAATTGTTTAAACAATTTACACGGATTGAAAACGACCGCAGTAATGTGGTGACGGGAACGGGTATCGGGCTGTATCTCGCGTATCATTTGACGTTACTGCATGGCGGTACGATCGGTGTGTCATCGTCAAAGGGCAAGGGCACGACATTTACGGTTCGTCTACCGAGAAAAATGTAAAATATTTCATAGTTTGGGCCGGAACTTTCGTTATACTGAACATATTGGAGTTGAGGTACGTGCGATCGAACAGTAAGAAAACGATACTGATAGTTGAGGACGAGCCAGAGTTGGCCGAAATATATCAGACATTATTGCAACAAGCGGGCTATACGGTCATTGTGAAACATGATGGCAAGGCCGCACTGGATGCCGTTAAGGATCAGGAACCTCATTTAATCTTGCTAGACCTCAGGATGCCAGTCATGAATGGTGTCGAGTTTTTGGAAAAATATGACCTCCTAAACAAACACAAAAAAGTCAAAGTCGTGGTGTTTAGCAATTATGACATGCAAGACGAGATCGATGACGCCTATCGTTTAGGCGCGGATAGATACGTGTTAAAAGCCTGGGCATCGCCAAGAGAATTATTGCAAATAGTCAAAGACGCGTTGAGCTAGCCAACGGCAGGCGTTTCGAGATGCATGCTACTAAAGCTTTCGTCTCCAAGACGTCGCTCCAACTCACGTCGATAAATGACATAGCCTTTACTACTGTACGTGACGATCTTTTTTCGCTTTAGTCTGCCCAGTTCCATAGTCGTGGTTTCACGTGTCAGCCCCATCAAGCTACCAAGCGTTGTATGAGTTAGTTTCAGATCAACGTGATAAACACCAGTGGTCGTCTCTTTGCCATAGCGAAACATCAGATAATACATCATGAGTAATAATTTCTCGGCCGCACGTGATTGTTCTAATGCGGTGATTTGCATCAGCAAACTCGTATACCCGGTGACGATGTAGTTCAGTGTTTTTTGTTTGATGTCCATGTTCGATTCGATCAAATCCAGCAGGACGGGCTTTTCAACGGTCAGGACTTCGGCATCTTCCAGAGCTTCATAATAATAAAGTGCACTTGATGTTTTGTTGAATATCCATGTTTCGGGGAACATATCTCCTTTGGTACGGAATCCAACGATTTGCTCTTCGCCAAAATTACTCAATCGGTATGCTTTAAATACGCCGGACAGCACAATATACGCCTGACGCGGGATTTCGCCCTGATAAATGAGTATCGAGCGTTTTTTCACCGAACGGCGGGTAGATTGTGTTGGGAGGAGTTTGGCTATGTCTTCCACTATTCCATGGTATCACCTTTGGCGGCAGGTATGAATAATACCACGTACTGTTCGTGAGATAGTTAACACACGTTCAAGGCTTTTGTCAGTATCATAGGAGTAGCTGGCAAATAAGTGTCAGGTGAATAATCGGAGGAGGGTAGGTATGTATACACCCATAGACCAAAAAACCGTCGATGAAAAAATCCACCATTTTATTGAAAGCAAATCACGACGAAGTTCCTGGCAGTTACTAAAAGACAGGATTACTGAGCAATTTGCTACACCAGCCAAGCAGCATGATCAGTCAAAAAACACTATTTCTTATGAGCCACTTGCCTGGTCGAATAGTTACATGACGAACAAAATTGGTCATTTTCGAAAAATGACGAACTAATGGACATGAGAGTTCGTGTATTGGCACTGTGCACGAGTCACTGAGGAGTAAGATTTGCATATGCGTACGGTAAAATCGTACGCATATATTTTTAGTCAAAGTTCCCAACCTTTCATACTTGACATACATTTCATACTTTTGTTACTATATATAGTATAGGAGAAAAGACATGTCGATTGAAGCAGCTAACAAGAAACTCTATGGGACGGCAACGATAGGTACCAAAGGTCAAGTGGTTATTCCTGCTGATGCACGCGAAGAACTTGGTCTCACGTCGGGTGATCGATTGTACGTTATTGGCTCTTCTTTGTCCGGGGGTCTTGTGCTACTAAAAGAAGAAATGCTAGAAGAAATGGTTGAAAAAATGTCCGCACAAGTTGAAGGATTCCGCGCATACAAACAGTTTGAAGACCGAGACTAACGAAAAGTAAACAAGGGATTATTATGCATCACCATCTATCACTGCGCTCAAAAATAATTATTATGTTGTCAGTCATGGCCAGCCTGTTTTTGGTTGCGCTTGACCAAACGATCATTGCGACTGCCCTTGGCAAAATTGTCGAAGAATTCAATGCCTTTGATTCGCTGAGTTGGATCGTGACGGCGTATTTGTTGACGACAACAATCACCGTTCCAATAGCCGGTAAGATGTCAGACTTGTTTGGTCGTCGTATTATTTTATTAATCGGTGTCGCGGTATTTGGTCTTGGTTCGCTCATGAGCGGCATGGCGGGCGATGTCAACCAACTGATTATTTGGCGTGCATTCCAAGGTATCGGCGGTGGTATCATTACGGCAAATGCCTTTACTATCATTGGCGATCTCTTTGCAGCACGCGAACGTGGTCGTTGGCAGGGACTTTTTGGTGCCGTCTTTGGGCTGTCGTCAATAGTCGGACCATTGCTTGGCGGCTGGTTAACTGACACGCAACACATCTTTGGCCTTACAACCGACTGGCGCTGGACATTCTGGATCAACGTACCGGTCGCACTTATCGCTTTTGCAATCATTGCTGTCTTTTGCCCGCCGCTCAAACATGACAAACGGCCAGTGGTTGACTATTTAGGTGCTACACTTCTGACCGTTGCGCTAGGTGTCTTGGTGTTGGCTGTCGACAATACCGCGTCGATATTCAAAGATTTTATGGATGCAACTGGTCTGACATTGACCTGGCTACGCGTCATTATGTTTAGCATTGTCATTGCTGCGACGGCCGCGTTTGTCTATGTCGAACGCCGTGCCAAAGAGCCAATTTTGCCGCTGCGCTTTTTCCGTAATCGTAATTACGTACTTATTATGGGAATCGCAACATTGTTTGGTGCGGCATTCCTCGGGTCGATTCTGTACTTGACGCAATTCAACCAGCAGGTCTTTGGTGCTTCGCCAACTGAATCAGGTCTCATGCTCCTGCCTATGATCGGAGGATTGATGCTGACATCGATTACCTCGGGACAAATTATTTCACGGACTGGTCGCTACAAGATATTTATGCAGGTTGGTATTGTCGTGGCAACGATTATGGTCGGTATGTTGGCAACACTAACGCCCGAGTCAAGCTATGCGTATGAAGCGGTCATCATGTTCTTCCTTGGTGCGGGTCTGGGTGTTGTTATGCCGGTCATGAATCTTGCGGTACAAAATGAGTTTGAACAGCATGATCTGGGTGTCGCAACGAGTTCTAGCCAGCTATTCCGCAGTCTTGGTTCGACAATTGGTGTGGCATTATTTGGTGCAATGCTGACGGCGGGATTGACTGCACATCTGGTGGGTATTCAGGATGATGCGTACTTGCAGCGACTCAAACAAAATCCTGATGCATCAAAGATCGGTGACTTTAATGACTCAAACACACTACTAAACCTGAATATGCCTGATACGAAAGAAAAAATCAGCAGCGAGTTCCAAAGTGCTGTTGCTGCGCAGAAAGGTATACCGCAGTCGGTACTTGATCAGTTGATTGCGACATTTAATGATGAACAATCAAGCTATGCTGACAAAATCACCCATGCGTTTAGTAGCAGTTTACAGCGGATATTCATCACGTCGTCACTCCTTATGCTCGCTGCATCAGTATTGGTGTTTAGTCTCAAGGAGCGCCCGTTGCGGGCAGCGAAACCCGATAGTTCACCGGGTATTTCCTAGGCATCATTAGCATAGGCGTAATCATATTAACTTGACGCATAGTCAACCTATTGCTATGATAATCTATGCGTGTCGCGCCAAACCATGCACAAACATACGAAAATCAGGTCGAAAAGGTACGTGCGACATTGAGTCTTTAGAAAATAAAGGAGTGTAAACCCCATGCCAATAGCAATCGAATTTGTGTCGACAAGGCGCAAAAAGATAGCAGTTGATGTGGTGCCTGCCGTTTGGCAACAATATATCGCTCATAACTAACGGAAGGGCTTGCCCTTCCCGGTTATTGGTCAGAGTAAATCTGATCAATAATCTCCCTGCCCCTAAAGGCCAGGCACAGCCTGGCTTGGGGATATCAAAACCGCTCCACGGCACCGGAGCGGTTTTTGTTATTTCAGGAGGAGGGATGAGCCGTGGTTCGGCTATATGCGTTCTATAATCCTAATGCGCTTTTGATCTCTGACTCAAACTTATCCTTGTCACTCCAGATATCAGATTCGATCTTTTTGCCATTGAGGAGGATCGTTGGTGTGGCGGATGCACCGATCTTTTTGGCAAGTGCTAGGTCAAAATTGATTTTGCTTGCGACACGCTTGCTGTCCATATCAGCCTTGAAAGTGTCAATATTTTTAATGCCCATTAACTGTGCATAGCCTTCAAAATACGATGTGCGTTTTTCGGCTGTTGCAGAGCTCCAATCATCTTGTTTTTCATAGAGCATATTATGCATTTCCCAGTATTTACCATGCAACCCTGCGGCTTCTGCTGCGGATGCACCGGCACGCGCATTTGGATGTAAGCTGGTAAGCGGCAGGTTGCGGAAAATAAATGTCATTTTATCTTTGTATTTTTCAGTAAGCTCTTTGACGTTCGGGTAGGCGGATTTGCAGGCGGGACACTGAAAATCACCATACTCGATCAATATCGCTTTGCCAGTTGTCGTACCAAAAACATGATCGCCTATGTTGCCGTTTTTATCATTGGGTGCAATGATCCTCGTCTCATCAATGGCGCTCACGTCTAGCTGATTACTATGCTGCAGGAATATCAGTCCTCCCAAAATAGCAACACAGACTGCTGCAAAAATAATCCAAGCTTTTTTATCCACGTGATTCCTCCAATTAATTCTTACCCATTATAACCTATAACGTTGTTTTCATTGTATATAGTATAGTGGTGCTATGACTGTGCTTTTGATAATCATATGGGTACTACTTGTGATCTGTCTGATTGTCGTGAGTGCAATCCGGCCTGAAAGGACACGCCATAGTTGGTTTGAACTGCAGCGCCGTGCGGATGAGTATGCACTGTGGCGCGAAAAACACATTATCGATATAGAAGGTCTTTGCCGAGTTATCACAGGATTAGCACTAGTTCTATTAACCATCATCGGATTTGTAGTATGGCAGTGGTGGGGAGTCATTGCAGTGGTGGGCATATGGGTTCTTGATGGATGGACCAGTCGTCAAAAGATTATACAGAGACCCGTTGCCAAACTATATAAAAGATACGAGGAACCAGTATTGCGGTTGTTGGCAAAAGTGCCATTGATTGGACATATTGTACGCAGCCGAACATGGCATCCGTATGATCAACGCATAGAATCGACCGAACAGCTACTCCATCTGGTCGAAAACGCAGGTGCAATTTTGAGTGAAGATCAACAACGCATTATTCGTTATGGACTGCGTTGGCACACAACACCAGTCTCATCGATTATGGTTGCAAAAAAGGACATCGTCAGCATCAAATATAACGAGTTGCTTGGTCCATTGGTGTTGGATGACCTGCATCGCAGTGGCCACAATCGGTTTCCGGTGACAAAGGCGGATGATATCATCGGCATTCTGGATATAACGGAACTGCTCGAGATTGATTCGGGCAAACGTTCACAAACAGCAGAAAGAGCCATGAGCCAACACGTGCTGCATATAGAATCGGACGAGCCGCTACCAGCCGCATTGTCACTGCTGCAAAAAGGCCGTCAACACATGCTGGTTGTCATAGATAGCGATGGTAAAACGGTTGGACTCGTCACACTCGCTGACATCACTCATTCGCTGCTTGGTAAATAGTGGGCTAATCGGACTTCAGCACTAGAGAACAAACAGAGTAGATGATATAATAACCGGAGTTATGACCCGAACGCTTATCCGAGATTTACAGAACAATATTGGCCAGACTGTCACGATTCGTGGCTGGTTACACAAAAAACGCCTACTGGGCGGACTAAATTTTTTAACGGTACGCGATCGTAGCGGCATTGCTCAAAGTTTGATCGAAGACAAGGACGAAATCGAAAAGCTGCGCGGTATGCAAATCGGTACGGTCGTCGCATTTACAGGAACTGTCATTGCGGATGAGCGCGCACCGGGCGGTGCGGAACTGCATGATGTTAAAGTTGAAATAGAAGTGCCCGTAACGGACGAACCACCGATCGAAATCGACAAGCCAATTAGTCACAAACCAGAAAACCTGGACACACTGTTTGAATACCGCGTACTCAATATTCGTAATCTGCAAGAGCAAAAAATATTCAAAATTCGTGCTGGCATGACACGATATATTCGTGAGTTTTTGAACGAACGTGAATTTGTCGAAATCGACACGCCAAAACTACTGGCCGAAGCAACCGAAGGCGGCGCAGAGGTATTCAAGTTAGATTATTTCGGCAAGACGGCGACGCTGGCGCAGAGTCCGCAATTTTACAAACAAATCATGGTTGGTGCGTTTGAACGCGTATACGAAATAGGTCATAGCTATCGTGCCGAGCCAAGTGCCACGACACGCCATTTGACCGAACTGACGATGCTAGACATCGAAATAGGTTTTGTTGATAGCCATGACGAAGTACTGGATATAGTTGCTGGTATGACACAGGATGTGCTGAAGCGAACGTATGATGAACACGCTGCCGATTTAAAAAGCCTAAATGCGCCAGAACTGAAATTACCCGAAGATGGTAAAGTGCCAAGGTTCACCATTGCAGAGATTCACGAACTATATACCAAAGCGACCAAAACTGACACGACAGGCGAAAAAGACCTCACGCCTGATGAGGAGCGTTGGATTGCCGACCATGCACGCAAGCAGCTGGGAAGCGATTTAGTCTACGCAGTCGATTTTCCAAAAGTAGCGGGCAAGTTCTATCACAAATTTAAAGATGACGGCACGGTTGCATGGGGCGATTTGCTGTTTCGGGGCTTGGAAATCGCGACAGTGCCACTGCGCGAAAATAACTACGATAAAATGATCGAACAAATGACTGCCGCGGGACTGGATGTGTCGCACGAGGGATTCAAATATTATCTGCAAGCATTCAAGTATGGGCTGCCGCAACATGGCGGCTGCGGATTTGGTATTGATCGGCTGGTAGAAAAAACGATTGGTTTGAATAACGTCAAAGAAGCAACATTATTCCCTCGCGACATTAACCGCCTTACACCATAATAATTCTATGTCCGAAATTAAACTTGTTCTTACGGATTTTGATGGCACTGTTGCCGAAATTGGCAAGCATGTTGTCTCGAATGCCGTTCGCGAAGCGGTTATTGCTTGCGAGGAACGCGGTATACCGACAATCCCCGCAACAGGACGGTATCACCGGCTTGCACAACCCGTACTAGAAATATTAGGATTTGACGGTCTGGGTATATTCGACAATGGGGCAACGATACAACATTGTGTCACTGGCGAAGTTGTTTGGTCAAACTGGATGCCAACCGAGTTAGTTCGCGAAGTGGCTGGGATATGCGCGCCTGACGCGTATTGGATGGATTACTCAGACGAACACAACGAGCATGCGACAACACCATACGAGCTGGATATAATCAATGATCATGCATTGCCTGCTCCTTATGTTTATGCACTCATCGCGGATCACAAGCTCGAAAAAGTGAAAGCAGCTCTTGCGCAAGTTAAGGGCATTACCTTTTATACGGGTCATAATACAAAGGAAAACGTTCCTCATCCGGCAACAGGTATTCAAGTGAATCTTGCAAGCGCGGATAAGTTCCACGGTACAAATGCTCTTCGAGATATCCTCGGCATCCCCAAGGAACATATACTTGCCATAGGTGATGGTGATAATGACATTGCGCTGTTTGAAAATGCCGGCTTGAAAATTGCTATGGGTAATGCAACAGATCTTCTCAAACAAAAAGCTGATTACATTGTAGCGCCGGTCCAAAATGACGGATTTGTTGAGGCTATGAACAAATTTGTGTTGAATAAATAACAACGTTTGATGTTAAATAAACAATGACAATCCGTTCTGGGAGGACTATAATATAAATATGGTTGAATAATCTACAATTATCTTCCTTTTGACAATTACTATTATCTTGCTGTCGATCGTTATCGTTGCGTTACTCGCAACTATTACGATTCTAGTGCT
>CAZCYG010000030.1:0-8218 GCA_964502795.1 uncultured Candidatus Saccharibacteria bacterium
GTGATAAAGTCAAAGCTGGTGACACGCTGATCGAAGGTGCATCTGTTGCTGATGGCGAACTGGCACTTGGCCGTGATATGACAGTGGCGTTTATGCCGTGGGGCGGCTACAACATGGATGATGCTATCGTCCTGAGTGATAATTTGGTCAAAAATGATGGGCTGACGAGTATAAATATTAAAGATTACAATGTTGAAGTTCGCGAGACAAAGCTAGGCGCTGAAATTGTTACCCGTGACATTCCAAACGTCAGTGAAGAATCCCTGCGTCATTTGGACGAAAACGGTATTGTTCAAATCGGTAGCGAAGTCAAAGCCGGTGACGTACTGGTCGGCAAGATTACGCCAAAGGGTGAGCAGGAACTGAGTTCTGAAGAGCGTCTGCTGCGCGCGATTTTT
This sequence comes from uncultured Candidatus Saccharibacteria bacterium, assembly GCA_964502795.1. GTDB lineage: Bacteria > Patescibacteriota > Saccharimonadia > Saccharimonadales > Saccharimonadaceae > UBA2112. The sequence continues at coordinate 399 of CAZCYG010000030.1, forward strand.
GGCGAAAAAGCCAAGGACGTCCGTGATACGTCGCAGCGCATGAATAACGCTGGTGGCGGCAAAGTTGTCGGCGTAAAAATCTTTAGTCGCGAAAACGGCCATGAGCTGAAAGCCGGTGTCCTGATGCAGATCCAGATCTTCGTCGCACAACTGCGCAAGATCAGTGTCGGCGACAAGCTGGCTGGTCGTCACGGTAACAAGGGTGTTGTTGCACGCATCCTCCCTGTTGAGGACATGCCATTCATGGAAGATGGCACACCTGTTGATGTCGTTTTGAACCCACTTGGTGTTCCAAGCCGTATGAATATCGGTCAGTTGTTCGAAACCCATTTGGGTATGGCTGCACGCGCACTTGGTTACAAAGTCGCGACGCCACCATTTAACGGCGTACCAAACGATGTTATTAGTGCCGAGCTGGAAAAAGCTGGCTATGCACCTGATGGTAAGTCGCAACTATTTGACGGTCGCACCGGCGAGCCATTTGAAGAGCGCACAACTGTCGGCGTTATGCACATGATCAAGCTGCACCACATGGTGAGCGACAAGATCCATGCTCGCTCGACCGGCCCGTACACTATGGTCACTCAACAGCCACTTGGCGGTAAGGCGCAAAATGGTGGTCAGCGCTTTGGAGAAATGGAGGTGTGGGCGCTCGAAGCATATGGTGCTGCAACTACCTTGCAGGAAATGCTGACGATCAAATCTGATGATGTGTATGGTCGTGCCAAAGCATATGAATCGATTATCAAAGACGAGCCTATCGTTGGTCCAAAACTACCCGAATCATTCAACGTCCTTGTCAAAGAGCTGCAAGGTCTGGGTCTGCGTGTTGATCTGTTGGATGAAACCGAAAGCGGTGAAGACGTCGTGATTGATGCCGAAGAGGTCATTGCCGAAGCAGGTCCAGCAGATAAAACAGTACCTGCCGTCGTCGTTTTGGACGATGATGATGACGAAACGGTACTTGATGAAGCTGACGAACTGGATCTCGATGAAGACGGGCTCAGTATTCAAGATATTGATGAAGTAGATGAAATTAAGGAGGAGGTGTAATATGTCACGAGTTGTTGCAGGCACCGGAATCGCTGACTTTGACGCTGTGCGCCTAGCGGTCGCTAGTCCCGAGGACATCCTAAAATGGAGCCACGGCGAAGTCACAAAACCAGAGACGATTAACTATAGAACACAAAAACCTGAACGTGACGGCCTGTTCTGCGAGAGAATATTCGGTCCGGTCAAGGATATCAATCCGCATGATAACAAATTAAAGGGCGTTCGTTCACGCGAAGCTGCCGTCGATAAAAACGGCGAGCTGGTCACGAAATCCATCGTCCGTCGTGAACGCATGGGCCACATCAACTTGGCCGCGCCTGTTGCGCACATCTGGTTCATGCGCGGCACACCAAGCGCGATGAGCTTGCTGCTGGGCATCACTGTCCGCAACCTAGAACGCGTTGCATATTTTGCGAGCTATATTATCCTCGGCGTTAATGAAGAACAGCGTGAAAAGTTCTTGTCTGACCTGGAAGCCGAAACCGAAGCTGGCCGTGTTGCAATCAAGATGCGATACGAAAAAGAAGCGGAAGCTGATGGTGTGGATGTCAAAGCTCTTGCTGAAGCACAATCACGTGAAATCGAAGATCTCAACGAACAATATAACGTCAAGAAAGCACAATTAGATAGCCTGGTGAAGGCATCGTTGATGAACGAAACCGATTATCGAAATCTGCCAGAGGAATACGAAGAAATCGTTACTGTCGGTATGGGCGGTACAGCGCTCAAGGCGTTACTTGACGAAATTGAGTTGCCAGCGCTGATCAAACAACTCAGCGAGGAAGTCGAAGGTGCCAAGGGACAGCGCGAAAAGAAACTGTTGAAGCGCCTGAAGGTGCTCGAGGGTATGTATGCTGCCGGTATCAAACCAAGCAGCCTGACAACGACCGTCCTCCCGGTTATCCCACCGGACCTCCGTCCGATGGTGCAGTTGACCGGCGGCCGTTTCGCGACAAGCGACCTCAATGACCTGTATCGCCGCGTTATTAACCGTAATAACCGTCTGAAAAAACTGATTGACCTCAATGCGCCGGAAGTCATCCGTCGCAATGAGATGCGTATGCTCCAGGAAGCTGTCGATGCCCTCATCGACAACAGCGCTGCCCGTGGCGGTCGCGCCGTTAACGCGACTGGTGGTCGCCGTCGGCTTAAATCAATCAGCGACATGCTTAAGGGAAAGCAAGGTCGATTCCGCCAGAACCTCCTCGGTAAGCGTGTTGACTACTCTGGTCGATCGGTTATCGTTGTCGGTCCAAAACTAAAGATCAACGAATGTGGTTTGCCCAAGCAAATGGCACTTGAACTGTTCAAGCCATTTGTTATCAGCTGGTTGATTCGTGGTGAGCATGCTCACAATATTCGCAGCGCGACTCGCCTGATCGAAGCTGGCGACACATTGGTATGGGATGCGCTCGATGCAGTGATTGAGGGCAAATATGTCCTGCTTAACCGCGCGCCATCACTTCACCGCTTGTCTATTCAGGCATTCCAGCCAAAACTTGTTGAAGGCAAGGCAATTCAGCTGCACCCACTCGTGGCCAACGGTTTTAACGCCGACTACGATGGCGACCAGATGGCTGTCCATCTGCCACTCAGCAAAGAAGCTCAGCGTGAAGCTCGTGAACTCATGAGCGCAACCAACAACTTGCTGAAGCCTGCCGACGGCGCTCCGGTACTTAATATCGGTCAGGACGTTGTCCTCGGCAACTACTACCTGACATACGACAAACCGGCCGCCCAGACGGATAACCACAAGGCGTACAGTTCGGTGTATGAAGCCGAAATGGCTTATGATGACAAAGTGATCCAGCTGCAAACGCCAATCCGCGTTCATGCGAAAGGTGAAATCCGCAACACAACGCTCGGCCGCGTGTTTTTTAACGAGATTCTGCCCGCAGAATACCCATATGACAATAATGTCCAGAGCAAGAAACAACTTAAAAAAGTTCTAGCAAATATCTTTGAGAAGTACGGTGCCGTAGAAACGGCCAAGACGGCTGACCGCATGAAAGGGCTAGCGTTCCGCTTCGCGACAATAGCCGCTGTGTCGACCGGCAAGGATGATTATCTGCATTTTCCGGAAATCGCCGAATTTATTGCCGAAGGGGATGCTAGGACAACGCTCATCTCCGAACAGTATGACCAGGGTTTGGTGACTGACGACGAACGTTATAATTTGACGGTTGCCGCATGGAGAAATGTTGACCGCAAGGTCACGGATTTCCTGCAGGACAAACTCAAGACGATGGACACGAGTATCTCTGTCATGGTCAACTCTGGTGCTCGTGGTGATATCAGTAACGTCAAGCTGGCAAGCGCCATGATTGGCATCATGGTCGACGCTGCCAACCGCGAGATTGAGCTGCCAATTCGTTCGTCATTTAAAGCCGGACTATCGTCACTGGAGGCCTTTGTGGCAACACGTGGTGCACGCAAGGGTCTGATTGACACTGCACTCAAGACCGCCGATTCGGGTTACCTGACTCGACGTTTGGTTGATGTGTCGCAAGACGTCTTTACGGTTGAAGATGAAGCTGGTGACGACGATGGGTATACGATTTATCGGTCCGAAACCGATGAAACAATGATCGAATTTGCTAATCGTCTGAACGGTCGCTACACCGCCAAAGAAGTCCCTGGTTACATCGATGCTGACCAACTCATTACACGTACTATTGCTAGTGCAATCCAGAATGACAGTTCAATTGATAGCGTCACAATTCAGTCAGTATTGTCGACCAAGAATCTTCGCGGCATTCCGCGAAAGAGCTATGGTATCGACATGGCTTCCGGTCTGCTGGTTGACGATGCTCAACCTGTCGGTGTCATCGCTGCACAATCTGTCGGCGAACCCGGTACGCAGCTGACGCTCAAGACTTTCCATGCATCTGGTGTCGCTGGTGGTGACATTACGCAAGGTCTTCCACGAGTTGAAGAGTTGTTTGAAGCCCGAACACCGAAAGGTCAGGCGCATGTTACAGAAGTCACTGGTACGGTTGATGTTTGGGAAGATGGCAAGAAATATGTCGTTCAAGTAACACCAGAAGTCGGTCATGTTGAACGAATTGCCCTTGAGGGTCGTACGGTGAACGTCAAATCTGGTAGTAGTGTGAAAGTTGGCGATGTCCTCGCGACTGCCGAAGGTGAAGCGAAGCCGCTTGTTGCACCATTTGACGGTGTCGTCGAAATTGCCGAGGACACAATAGTCCTTGCCGCTAATGCTGGTGCGCCTGTTCGTTACGAAATCCCTGGTAACATGCAGCTTGTTGTTAAGGCGAACGACCAGGTGGTTGCTGGTGATCGTCTAACAATCGGATCGCTCAATCTCCATGATTTGATGCGTCTCAAGGGTACCGAAGCTACGCAACGTTATATTATCAACGAAGTTCTGCGTATCTACGCCGCACAGGGTCAAGATGTTGCTGACAAACACCTTGAGATCATCGTGCGCCAGATGTTCAGTCGCGTACAGGTCGAAGATCCAGGCGACAGCTCATTTGTCACTGGTGATATTGTATCGAAAGCGGCAGTTGTTGATGCCAACGCAGAACTAGCTGCAGAAGGTAAGGAATTGGTTCGCTATACGCAGTTGCTGCTTGGTATCACGAAGGTCTCAATCTGGAGCGACAGCTGGCTATCGGCAGCATCATTCCAGGATACGACTCGTGTGCTTATCAATGCCGCTACAAGTGGCCGTGCCGATCATCTGCACGGTCTCAAGGAAAACGTGATCATCGGCCGCAAGATTCCTGTGGGCACCGGTGCTGCCGTGAACCAGCCAGCGGTTGAGTTAACCGAAGACTTTGTCGAAGAAATCGCCGAAGATCTTGATCTCTCAGAGTAGCACTGCTCGAAGATAAACAATAGGTCCTTAAGGGGATCTATTGTTTATTTGGGTTATTATGTTAATATAAATTTCAATCATGACTCAACCTGAAGTATCAATTATCGTTTCATGTCATAACGAAGCTGCCATGCTTCCACATAGTATGCGCACCGTAGAGCAACAGGCAGAGTCACTTCCGAATCAGGAAGTTATCGTTGTTGTGAACGGCAGTACGGATAACTCAGCAGATATAGCTCGTGGCTACGATATGACAACACCCGTAAGAGTGATCGAAGTCAATGCGCCTGGAAAAAAGAACGCTATGAACATTGGTATGGCGGTTGCAAGGAGTGACTTTCTGGTATTTGCCGACGCTGACAGCTTAATGCCCAACGATATCGTGTTCAACGCTATTAATTCTCTAGAGACAGACTCGACAAGGCTAGTTGGAGCTCCAAGGATGCCCCTCTACCCAGAAGGCATTGAGTTTGACGAATTTGAGTTCTCGTCTGCATTTTACAGGATGAACTATGCTAGGCGTATGGCTCGTCCAGATCAAAAGACGGTGCAGGGTTGGTTTATGGCATTCAATAGAAGGCGACTTAATCAAGAATTAATTTTCCCGCAAGGAGCGTCACCGGATGATACGTGGCTGTCTGCATATATAGGAAGTCGTCACGGAATTGAATCTATTAGCTATCTGTCTGCATTTCCTGGTGAGTATATTCCACCGATGAATGAGGATGATATGTTAGCACAAGCCGCAAGACATAGCCTATGCCGTAGGCTAGTAAGACTTGAGCATCCCGAAGTCGGGCAGTACTTTGACCAAGTAGAGCAGTACAATGACGAGACAGTGCCACCCCATGTATTTATGGAGAGGTGGCGACAGGAGGTCTCTCGTATGGGACTAGACTTTGATAAGTGGAGTGGAAAGTATGATCTGTTCACTGAGAGAGTCAAAGAACACGCGGATGAACTATTTAGTACTTTGATCAGCATGAATGGCATCTGGAAAAGAATCGAAAGTACAAAAGCTCCGCCAAAAGGGTATAAGGGACAGAGACGTGTCTCATAGTGAAGACATCTTGCTGCCTGAAGCAAGAGCATTTGTTGAATGTAGGCGAAAGGGTAATCATGCAGATGTTATGACCTTGGCGAGAGCAATTCGTGCGAGTTCTATAGCAGAAAAATTGAGAGAAGAAAAAGGACTTTTGTCAAGACATACGAATTGCCTAGGTGTTAATCTCCAACTGCAAAGTCTTATCGACCCATTATATGATCCTGTAATGGGTCTCGTAATGAGGTTCGGCTGGCAGCCCTCGAATGATCTTAGCGGCATACACTTAGTCACGCTTACACATGACCCCAAGACCGGAAATAGAATGTTTACTGATCCTATGCCGACTACCGGTTATATGTATGGAACACAAGGTGTGGCCATAGAAACGGGAGAGGGTATGTTTAAGTACATAGATGAAGCCATACAATCAACAAGTCTCGTGAAACAACTTAACATACAAGAGGTTGCTGCAATCGGCACCCACTATTTTGCAAAAGGCTATGTCGAACAAGACGAGAGCAAAGCGGCAGTCCTAGCTAATGAAGCTATGTCTCAGCTATCTAATGTGCCGGGATACCTTGCTCGGAACTGCCTTCTGTTAGATATGATTAATGACGATAAGTCATATACACTGTTGAATAACACGGCGCCGATAGAGGGAATAAGATCTACCCAGGCAGCCCTCGTCCATAGTAAAAGCTACCAAGCTGTTCTCTGGCAACGAGATAGAGAGCTGAAAGCCAACGTTAATGTACATATTTACAGATCCAATGACCTTATTAGAAGTTCAAGTAATATTTATCAAAAAAACTATTGGTCTGGGGTAAGAGATGAATTGACTCTTGGTTTTACTGCTATGAGCGCTCTGTCGCATGCTTCACTTTCATATAAGGATTTCGGTGGTGATCTGCCAGTGTTAACCTATGAGAGGTATATGCTAGAGAACCATTTAGGCTATTGTCGAAGCGATCTATATGATGCATCGACTACCTTGTAAAGGCAAGCTATTTTTGGTATAATAAAGAACGAGTTTCATTCCACATAGGTGGAATACAGCCGGAATGCTGATCCGACTGTCACAATATGAAGAATTTTAAGGAGTATTTTTATACATGCCTACCATAAACCAATTGGTGCGTAAACCTCGCCAAACCGCAGCGAAAAAATCCAAGTCGCCTGCTCTTGGGCGTATTCATAACGCGCTCAAGGTTCGCTACTACAACCAAGACGCCCCACTAAAACGTGGCGTCTGTGTCAAAGTAACGACTAAAACACCAAAGAAACCAAACTCAGCCTTGCGCAAGGTCGCACGTGTGCGCCTGACGAATGGCCACGAAGTTTGGGCTTACATCGGTGGCGAAGGCCACAATCTTCAAGAGCACGCTGTCGTATTGATCCGTGGTGGCCGCGTGCCTGATCTTCCAGGTGTACGCTATCACATTGTTCGTGGTGCACTCGATCTTCAGGGTGTTGCCAAGCGCAAACAAGGTCGCAGTAAGTACGGTGCGAAGAAGGAGGACAAGTAGTCATGCCTCGTAAAGTCACCAAAAAGCTCCAGCGCGAGCTCAAACCAGATCGTAAGTACCAGTCAATCCTGGTACAGCGTCTGATCAACAAGTCAATGCTTGATGGCAAAAAACTTGTTGCAGAGCGTGCCGTTTACAATGCTCTCGAACAAGCTGCCAAAAAGCTAGAGAGCGAAGAACCACTGGAAGTGTTTGAAAAAGCACTCAAAAACGTTTCGCCAAACTTCGAAGTAAAATCTCGTCGTGTTGGCGGTGCGAACTACCAGATTCCATTCCCAATCCAAGGTCACCGCCAACTGCACTTCGCGTTTAGCTGGCTTGTGCAATCTGCGCGTGCTCGTAGTGGTATGCC
>CAZCYG010000031.1:0-8114 GCA_964502795.1 uncultured Candidatus Saccharibacteria bacterium
CTGCATGGGTGATCGCACTTATTGTAAAGCAGGTTGTATTAACACCACTATTTTGCGGAGACCCGACAGCGGGATTATGCGTGGGCGCTGACGGTACGGCGGGAGCAGTGGCAACGGTGCTGGCTGGTTTTGTTGGGCTACTAGGACTGGTGCGATTTAGTGTGTATCGGCCGTTACTGATTGTAATCGCGGCTGCTGTAGGGCTATGGGGACTGACTGGTTTGCTGTCGGGACTGCTGTGGTTTGAATCGCTGGGCTGGATGGTTCTATTATATGCGATCATGTATGCACTATTCGCATGGCTGGTTCGTCCCCGTTCATTTGTTGTGACACTTGCACTTGTCCTCATCGCGGTTATCCTGGTTCGCATCCCAGTGCTATAATATAGTACGGATGGAATATATAATCTTTGGCATTATTTTTGCCGCCACTATTGCTGGACTTACGGTTGTTATTATTGTTCTAAACGCACGACTGAGTGAACAAAAAGGCAATGGGTCTGTGGATCTGATCAAAGCAGATGTTACAGAACTGAATCGGTCAATCGTGCAGTTGCAGCAAACTATGGGTGACAAATTAGACAAAAGTCATTCGACGGTGCAACTGTCGGTCCAAAAGCAGCTGAGTGAGAGCGCAAAATTGGTCGCGGATGTGACCGAGCGGCTAACCAAACTGGACGAGACGAATCGCCGTGTCGTAGACGTGGCAACCGAATTAAAGACCTTGCAAAATGTGTTACAAAATCCAAAACAGCGCGGTGTAATTGGTGAATACTATCTGGAACAGATCCTTAAAAACACGTTGCCCCCTGGTTCGTTTATGCTGCAGCACAAACTAGGCGAAGGATTGGTGGTTGATGCAGTGATACGATATGAAGATAAACTGCTCCCACTCGATAGCAAATTCTCGCTGGAAAATTATAATCGTATGCTCGAGACCGAAGGTGATCATAAAGCTGCACTGGAAAAACTGTTTAAGAGTGACATCAAAAGCCGCATTGATGAGACAGCAAAATATATCAAACCGGGCAAGGGGACACTTGATCAAGCACTGATGTTCATCCCGTCCGAGACCATTTATTATGATATTCTGACCGAAAAGGTGGGGATTAACGGTCGCAATTTATTGCAATACGCCGCCGAGAAAAAGGTGACAATCGTTGGTCCAACAACATTATCGGCAATGCTGCAGACAGTCGCGCATGGACTGCGTTCTATCGAGATTCACAAAGATACGGAAAAGATTCGTAAAAATGTCGAACAATTGCAAAAGCACCTGATAGCGCATAACGGGTATATGCAAAAACTCGGTAGTTCGCTAGGCACAACGGTTGGTCATTTTAATACAACGTACAAAGAACTGGGCAAAATTGACCGTGATATTGTAAAGATCGCGGAGACGGAATCGATGGTTGAACCACTACTACTCGATAAGCCATCGACGAGTGATGAGTGAGATTGTGGACAAATAAGGCTGCGAAATGATCTTACGACTAGTGCATGCTACGTATTTCATAAAAATAACCCCGCTCATGTGAGAGGGGTTATTTACTAGTCTAACTAGTTTAACAAACGAGCTTACTGATCAACTACTTTGTCTCAACGACATCACGCAGTGCGAAACCGATGATACCACCGATGAGTGGAGCTGCGATGTATACCACAACTGCACCCCAGCTAAACGCTGAAAAATCAACTGCTTTTGCAGCAAGTGCGATTGCCGGGTTGATAGCGACACTTGCGGATAGTGAGCTGACGGCAACGCCTGCAACCATCGCAGCAGTAAGTAGCGTCAAACCAACGGTGAATGCTTTGGCTACACGATCGGTCTTTTCAATCAATGCACCAGCGAATGCAAATGCCAGTGTAGCACCAGCGACCAATTCGGCACCAAATACATACCACTGGTTTTTATCAGTTAATGCTGTGAAATGGAACAGTTCTGGCGCCTGCGTATAGCTTGACGTGCTGGCTGCTCCGGCTGCATTGATAAATGCGGTCAGTGCGACAAATGCCGCTCCGGCACCAAGCAGCTGCGCGACGAGGTAGCCAACTGCACGCAGGTGTGTCAGCTTACGTGTTACCCATGCACCAACAGTTAGTAGCGGGTTAAGGTACGCGCCCGATAGAGTGCCAACTGTCAGGATGATGCCGACAAGTGCAAATCCAACATAGAGGGGGTTGCCCTGCGATACGAGGAATGCGCTGGTCAGCAAGAATGTGCCAATAAACTCGCCGATCAAGGCTGCGGCCAGGACTGTGCGGCGATCACTCGTGCTTTTTGTTGCTGAACTTTTTGTTACTTCGACGGCTTTTACGGTCGTGACGGTTGTTTTTGCAGGCTGGCTTTTTGCCCGCGCTTTTTTTGCGGTAGCGGCTTTTTTGGTAGCCATGGAATTCCCTCCTTAATAGAAATTATGTGAACAGTATACCACACCTCGACATATCGCTACAGCATAAAGATTCGTTCGTATTGAAACATGTATAATATAGTATATGGGAATTATCATGAACCAGCAGGACAACCGCACTGAATTGCAGAAACGAATTGCAGCGGAATTGTCCGACAAAGCTAAAAAAAAGAACAATCCGTCAAAACAAGACATGCCTGATGGTGTCGATGATTCGGCATATATAGAAGGGACCAAACAAACAACCAGCCTGGCGTGGGCATGGTTGTTGATCGTGATTGCTGCAGTCGGAATCCTGATATGGTATTTCATTGCATCTGCTAGCAATCCAAGATAAATTCAACTATACTTTACTCAGATGAACAGTCCTGATTCTATCCGTGACGAATTGCTGTCGCGAATCACGTCGAGTGATCAACCACACGAAATATTGCGTGCGCCTGAATTAAGGTCGTTGGCTGATGAAATAAAAAATCTGCCGCCCGAAGAACGGGCGGGTGCAGGCAAGACGTTGAATGAGCTAAAGCAGGCGCTGCAGGCGGCGATTGACGAGCGCCAGGCGCAATTAGACGAAGCATCGCTGGCACCGATTGATGTAACGGCACCATGGGATGTAAATAGCAAACTGCCAGAGCTACTACTGACAGAGCATGGCACGCAACATCCGATTACGCTCGAACTGGAGCGGGTCGTTGATATATTTACGCGCATGGGATTCGATGCGCACGAATCGCGCCAGCTAGACGACGATTGGAATATGTTTGGCGCACTGAACTTCCCCGAAGGCCATCCGGCACGTGATGGCTATGATACATTTCGCACCGAAGAAGGTTATATACCGCCAGCACATACCAGCACTATGCAAAATCGTGTATTACGAGACGGCAAAGCAAAGCTAGAAGCAGGCGGGCAAATCGCTAGCATCAGTTATGGCCGCGTGTTCCGTAATGAGGATGTTGACTGGCAGCACGAACACACGTTCTATCAGCAGGAGGGTGTATTTGTGAGTAAAGATGCGAGTCTTGCGCAAATGTTGGGTACACTGCGAGCATTTTTTGAGGAGTACTATGGGCAGAAACTTGATATCAAGACTCAGCCTGGCTATTTTCCTTTTGTTGAACCGGGGCTAGAGTTCCTAATCGAGCGTCCGGCGGAAATCGGTGGCAAACCCGGTGAGTTCATCGAAATGCTGGGATGCGGCATGATTCATCCGAATGTCCTAAAAGCTGCTGACATTGATCCTGAAAAATATCGTGGCTTTGCCTGGGGCGGTGGGGTTGAGCGTATGATCATGCTGAAATACGGCATCGAAGACGTGCGATTTTTCGAATCAGGTAGATTGGCATTTTTGAGGAAATTCGCATGAGTAATGCAGTGTTGATCCACGGATGGCCGTATAAGGAAGATTATTATAGTGCAGATTTTCCAACTGAGAGTAATGCACACTGGCTCCCATGGCTCAGTAAGCAACTAATGATACGTGATATACATACGGTTGCCGTTGAGATGCCAAAAGCCTATTACCCGGAATATGACGTCTGGAAAAAAGAACTTGAACGTTTCGATATAAATGATCAGACAATACTCGTAGGCCATAGCTGCGGGGGTGGTTTTATCGTGCGATGGCTATCGGAAAATAATGTCAAGATTCAAAAGGCCGTGCTTGTTGCTCCTTGGACTGGAGATGACCCTGATAGGTCGTTCGATGAAAAATTCTTTGAATTTGAAATAGATTCTCAATTGTTAGATAAAACGATGGATGGAATAGTAATTTTTAATTCAACAAATGATGATCCTGCAATTGGAAAGAGTGTTAATAAGTTAAAGCATGCTATCAAGAATGTAAAATATGTTGAGTTTGAAAATAAAGGTCATTTCTGTCTCGAGGATCTCGGAACTGACAAATTTCCTGAGCTACTAGAGGAGGTGCTGGCATGATTATTTCAGTCAACTGGCTCAAAAAATACACCGACATTGACATTTCGATTGATGAACTGACGGCGCTGATTGGATCGCGGTTGGTTGAGATTGAAGGCATTGCCGACCTGGGCAAGAAATATGAGGGTGTGGTTGTCGCAAAAGTCGTCGAATGCGTACAGATGGAAAATAGCGATCATTTGAATGTGACCAAGATTGATGATGGCGGCGTAGTAAAGGATGTGGAACGTGATGAAAATGGGTATGTGCAGGTTGTGTGCGGCGCGCCGAATGTACGTGTAGGGCTGACGGTTGCATGGCTGCCGCCAAAAGCAACGGTGCCCGAAACATTTGCCGACAAAGAGCCGTTTGTGCTAGATGCACGAAAACTGCGCGGCGTGATGAGCAACGGTATGTTGGCGAGTGCCAAAGAATTGGATTTGTGGGAAGACCACACTGGAATTATGGAGCTCGAAGACGAACGTCAGGCTGGTGAAAGTTTTGCCAAGGCGTATGAACTTGATGATTATCTGCTGGACATTGAAAATAAATCACTGACGCACCGCCCTGATACATTTGGCATTATCGGCTTTGCGCGTGAAGTAGCGGGCATTATGGGCAAGCAGTTCACCACGCCAGAACGCATGATGCTGAGTGGTGTGACATGGCCAGAAAAGACGGGCGACATGCCGACACCAAAAGTCACGATTGACAACCCAGAACTCAGTAGTCGTTACCAGGCAGTTGTGTTAACGAACGTTGACAGCAAAATCAAACTATCGCCGTTTGAACTGCAGACCTACCTGGCGCGTGTGGGCATACGACCGCACAGTGCAGTGGTGGACGTGACGAATTACATGATGATGATCAGCGCGCAGCCGCTACATGCGTTTGACTATGACAAATTAATGGCCGTCAATAACGGTGAAATCGATATTCATGTACGCGGTGGGCGAAGCGGTGAGAAGTTAGTACTGCTGGATGGCCGCGAAATTGAACTGAGTGAAAATGACATTGTCATTGCCAATGGCGACACGGCCGTGGCACTCGCTGGTGCAATGGGTGGCCGCGATACAGAAATCGACGACAACACCACGACCGTACTGCTGGAAAGCGCATCGTTTAACCTCTATAATCTACGCAACACACAGTTCCGTCATGGCATATTTAGCGAAGCGATCACGCGCTTTACCAAAGGCCAACCGGCCGAGCTGACCGCACCTGTGCTGGCGGGCGCGGTTGATTTGCTACGGCTGGCGGCAGGTGCCGAACTGGCGAGCGATGTGGCCGACGCCTATCCAGTCAAACAGTCGACTATGGAAGTGCGCGTTGCTCAATCGACCGTCAATGAAACACTGGGTAGTAATTTTGGGATGGAAAGTATTACCGCGACACTGGCAAATGTTGGTTTTGATGTTGACGTAGAAGCGCCGTATACGGTAGTAGCAAAAGCACCCTACTGGCGGACGGATATTCATATACCCGAAGATATTATCGAAGAGGTTGGACGGTTGAATGGTTTTGATACGATAGCTCCGACTCTGCCGCAGCGTGACTTTACCGCCGTGTCACCAGATGAATTTGATCAGTTCCGAGCCCGAGTACGAAAAATCCTGGCGCGTGCCGGCGCCAATGAAGTACTGACCTATAGTTTTGTGCATGGTGATGTGTTTGCAAAGGCTGGGCAGAATGTCGAAAACGCCTATCGCATTGTCAACAGCATCAGCCCCGATCTGCAATATTACCGCCTGACACTCACCCCGAGTTTGTTGAGCCTGGTGCATCCTAACGCCAAAGCAGGATATGACGACTTTGCACTGTTTGAACTGAACAAAACCCACAGTAAAGTATTTGGCAAGGATGGTGACGTGCCTAAAGAAACCGACCTGCTGGCGCTTACCGTCCGCAAAAAACACGGTGACGTGGGCTATTACGATGCCAAACGATTACTCGACTACGTAGGTGATCAATTGCACCTGACGTTTACCTATACACCAATCGATATCGACCCTGGCTATGACGAAAGCGTGCCATACGACCACAAACGTAGCGCCATGGTGTATGCGGATGATACCTATATCGGTATCATCGGCGAGTACAAAACAGCCGTGCGAAAAGCTTTCAAACTGGACACCGCAGTTGCTGGGTTTGAACTGGATCCCCGCGCGCTGCACAGTGCCGCTGCTGCTGCGGGCAACACCTACCAGCCACTCAGCAAATATCCGTCAACAGATCGGGATGTTTGCTATCAAGTGGCAGCGGATATGCCATACGGTGCTCTCTACGCCGCCGCCGAGTCAGTGACGAATGAAACTGTACGCGTGACAATTAGTCCCCTGGATATCTATCAGCCGGAGATGTCAGATACAAAAAATGTGACACTGCGGTTTACATTAACGCCGAGCGAAAAAACGTTGTCGTCAGACGAGACAAACAAACTTATCGACGTCATTTCTGAAAAAGTTGTCAGTGCCACCAAAGCAAAAATCATTTAGTAGTTCGTCTGCTGAGTGTCTTGTTTCGTTTTTGCGTTGAAGACGATTGGCGCAGTGGCCACATGTGATATGATATAAGCACTAACATGACGAGACAGAAAAACCAGCAGAGGACTCCGTGGCGGCTTGCTGTCATTGTAACAGTGATCGTACTGGCGATTTGCGGTTTCTTTTGGTGGTATTTGCAAGGAATGGATATTGCATTGTTCAATCCGCAAGGTGCTGTTGGGAAAAAAGAGCGAGATCTTTTGGTTTTTACAATTCTCCTTAGCCTTGTTGTGATTATTCCGGTGTACGCAATGCTCTTTGCATTTGCATGGCGGTACCGTGAGAACAACCACAAAAAGACTGCTTACACACCGGATGTTGAGGGTAATAAGTGGATGGAAGCAGTGTGGTGGGGAATTCCAATTGCTATCATTGGACTGCTTTGTGTTGTGACATGGGTGACAACGCATGATCTTGACCCGCAGAGACAGTTGAAATCTGATGTACCGGCTCTCAAAGTGCAGGTCGTTGCGCTGCAGTGGAAATGGCTTTTTTTGTATCCTGAGCAGCACATTGCTTCGGTAAACGAGTTGCGCGTCCCGGCGGGTACTCCTGTCAATTTTGAGCTGACGGCCGATGCGCCAATGAGCGCGTTTTGGGTACCAAGCCTTGGTACGCAGACATATGCCATGCCGGGCATGTCATCAAAACTCAGCCTGATCGCTGACAATCCAGGTACCTACAGGGGAACCAACACCAATATTAATGGCAAAGGCTATGCCAAAATGGATTTCAAGGTCGTCGCACTGAACTCACGCGATGATTTTGATACATGGGCAAAGTCCATAAGCGACAGTTCAAAGCACAATCATCTGGATTGGGGTAGCTACGAAATACTCGCCAAGCCCAGTGAAAATAATCCTATAACGTATTACCATCTTCATGATACCAGCCTGTATACTAAGATTATCGATAAATACACGGGCGGCGAAAACCACCAAGATGATAGTGAGGAAGGACACAGCCACTAATTATGCTAGGAAGACTTGGATGGGATGCGCTCCCGCATGAAATTGTCACAATAGGTGGTGTCGCTGGTGCCGGGCTTGGTGTGCTGGCAATCATCGTGACACTGACGTATTTCAAAAAGTGGGGTTGGTTATGGCGTGAGTGGTTAACATCGCTTGACCCCAAAAAGATCGGCGTTATGTACTTGGTAGTGGCGTTTATTATGCTACTGCGAGGTCTGGCTGATGCGGCAATGATTCGCGCGCAGCAGGGTCTGCTCGTCGGTAATCCGGACA
>CAZCYG010000032.1:0-8085 GCA_964502795.1 uncultured Candidatus Saccharibacteria bacterium
GCTCGGCGATACGTATATAGAACCATGTTTGTACAAGCGACAACGACACCGTTAACACATCCAGTGCTGCCAGTACTTCAGCCACAATTTCGTACCACGCAGGTTCATCCAGCGTACTACTGGCACGTGTCACCTGCGCTAACACCTCATAGGCAAACTGCATACGGTCATAATCTTCTAATATATGCCGGTAAAATGTTACCAGCCGTGCCGATGTCAGCACTCCTAAATCACCCCTGGACTGGCCCACCACAACATCACACACAGCAAATAACTCAATACCCCCTGCCAGTTTCGATTTTTCCTTACGCACACCGCGTGCCATGACACTCATGCGGCCATCTGGCGTCAACAGGTCAAGTATTCTATCGGCTTCACCATAGTTCGTCCGCCGTAATACAATCGCACGGACATGTACTGTTTTCACGCCAACACACTCCGTACCGCTGCCGGAACATCACCTGGTTTCATCGTGGCACTATCAATAATACGTTTCACACCATATGGTTCCAATTCATCGCTAGCAATATTCGGCGTATTCATACAGACGATGATTGGTATATCGGCCGTGTCTGCATAACTTTGTAGTTCATGCAGCAACCCCAATGCGCCCGGTCCATCAAGCATTAAACTCATAACAATAACCGATGGTGGAGTATCGTCAATGCTATCAATCGCACTGTAACCATTGGATGCTCTCTTTACAGCGAACCCTTCTTGTTCCAGGGCTCGCTGATACTGGTCGCCCAACCATTGATTACTTTCGACGATCAACACGACAGGGTTCATACAAGACTCATTTGGTGCGACAGCTGCAAATCAATGTAAAATGTTGTACCGTTACGGTGACGGATAGTGCCGACAACACTCCCCATCAAATCAGCCAGACGTTTGGTAACAAGCAAATTGACTGCACTCGCCTGTGGACGGGTTACGAGTGGAACACGAGCCTTTTTGGCAATATTTTCTTCTAATCGTTCCCATAGATTTATAGGTACCGCTGGACCATAATCACGCACACCAATACGCACAGAATTACCATGACTGGCAATCGATAGTCGGATTGGATGATCCGGTGCGCCATAGTGCAGTGCATTATCAACAAAATTAACCAGTACGCGCTGCAGAACACTACGATTGCCAACAGATAATGGTATACGTTTGCGTGATTGAAGCGTGATGCTCTGTCCATGCGCCGCAAAGAGCGGTGATAATTCATGAATTACCTCTTGGCAAATATTCACGGGGTTAATCGGTTCAATCGGTAGCACTGTCTGATCCTGCATACTCAGATTTAGATTTGCCGTCAAGCGTAGCGCTCGTTCACTCGTCAGCATCAGCTGGTCCAGCATGTGTTGACGGTCAGCATCTGACAGATTATTCGTCTGCAATGCAAATCCCAGTTGTCGCAGCAACACCAGCGGTGACGCAAGCTCGGATGCAGCCGCAGCCGTCAGTGCAGCACCATCCAGCATGCCAGTTATCACTCCCTCCGAATGACCAAGACTATCGACACTCATAACTACACTTAGTGTAGCACGCCCAGCTGTTACTGGTTGTAGTCAATTGTACCTATGATTGCCTGAAAATCGTTCTTGAATGTGTCCGCGTCTGTACGAATCGTAATTGTCTTGTCACGACATGGGTAGACAACAGCATCACCACGAATATTTTTGCTAAAGTTCCCCGTAAAACGAGAGCCCGATTTGCCTTCAGATGATGTCGTTGAGGATTTCAAATCACCCTTTGTAACCAGTCCCTGATATTGGCCGATGACGTTGTCGTAATCCTTTTGTTCAATAAGCACACGGAGTGCAAGCTGCTGAGTGGCCGAAATAGGTGGTACGACTTTCGGATTTAAATACGCTTTAAAGTCACCGCCATTGGTGATCTCTTCTGACTCATACACACTCCAGGTTTTGGGATATTGAAATGTCAAACCGCAATAATCATCCGGAGCCTTAAATGTTAAGTAGGTTTGTTTTTCACGCTCGGCAAACTTGGTCTCGTCTTCTTCGCCCTTTTTCTCGCGTGCATTTGCCTCTGCCACGGCAATTTTACCCTCAATATCACTCTGCGCTTCGTTGTACTGCACATATGCCCAAATACCAAACGAACCAACCGCCACAACCAATACACTCAGAGCGATAACGGCAACCTGCCACCCTGATATAGCACCCCGCTCGTTTTCATGTCCAAAAGAATACGTCATGCCGCCATTATACTTATGCTACCGGCCGCTGTAAATAGCTGCTAGGGTTTGCGTTTGCCTGCGCCAGTCAGTGGCGCGATACGATAGAGATAAAAGCTGCCATCATATTTTACATATTCCTGACCCGGCACCGCAAACCCAAAACTCATAAAATAGAGCTCCTTTTTGTAATGATTCGATGTTCGCCTGGCCTTTTCGTACATTCGTTTGATATCCCGCGATTCGCCAAATGTATAGATGATCGTTGTGTCTTTTGGCAACATGACGTGCCAAAAATCAGCAAACCGCACTTGTATCAAATCATTTCTGGATAACATTTTTGCGACAATAACGAGTATCGGATTGAGTTCGTACCCTACTGCCCGTGCACCCCGTGCCGCAGCAGCACGCAGTACGACACCGTCGCCACTGCCAATATCAATAAGTACATCTTTATCACTCAGCGGATACGTTTCATCAAATGCCTTGTCCAGCAATTGTCGCTTGGTTGGCACGTATGGCGCGCCCCTTATGACAACCAACCCAAATAACGCCGCAATTGCTGCCAGGAGCAGCAACCAACCAGTCATTATGAGCCACTCTCCGAAGCAAATGATTGTTTAATCTGCTGGATGTCATTTGTTACTAATTGCAAATCATGTTCAATATCTTTTGCCAGTGTCGCCGCTTGCTTTAGTTTGATACTCGCCTGTTCCAGCTGAAACTCATCACCATCAAACCACTCCACGAGTTGATCCAACTGCGCCAGTTTGGTCTGAATTGCCGTGTCATCTTTTTTTACCATAGTGTTCTATCCTTGCCTTTATTATAGCTTCCTTTGTTTCAATATCGATTATTTCACCCACCTTTAATATGCCCCGCACAAGTGCATAGCCGCGTTCCAACACACGGGTCGGATCAAAAGCTTCTAACAGTCGCTGGACCTGTATCACATGCCGTCGTTGTTCATCGACATGGTCCATGGCCTTGTCCGCCGCAACGTACACCAGATCGGTAATTTGTTGACGCAATAGTTCAATCTCGCGAACAACACGTGACGACAAGCCCTGTACTTTTGCACTTGTTGCTCTGATTATTTCACGGCGATCCGGCACGATAATTTGTGCCGCGTTACTGGGTGTCGCCGCACGAACATCCGCTGCCAAATCGCTCAGCGACACGTCAACCTCATGTCCAATACCCGTCAGGGTCGGCACACGGCTGGCGGCAATTGCCCGCACCAGCTGTTCATCATTAAACGCGCTCAAATCGTCCGCGCTGCCTCCACCCCTGATAATAACAATGACGTCCGGCAAATCTTCCCTGGTATTACAATATTCGAGCGCCCGTATGATTTGATCTGGCGCATCTGCTCCCTGTACTGTTACCGCCGCTACATCGATACGCAACCCACCCCATCGATCATTGATAATTTTTATAAAGTCCGCATAGCCAGCAGCCTGAGGACTGCTGATTACCACAATGTGCTGTGGAACTGTCGGGAGGGGTCGCTTGCGTTCCACGGCAAATAACCCTTCTTGATCCAATTTTGCCTTTAATAGCTCAAAGCTTTTTTTGATACTGCCCTCACCACTTGGTCGAATGCTCTTAACCGTCAAGCTAAATTTACCCCATTGTGTCAATTTGGGCGTCGCCGTCACAACCACTTTCATGCCGTCTTCGACCGGTATACGTAGTTGAAATACCATCATGAAACATCCCACGCTCGCACCAGCATCCTTGATATCAAAAAATACGAATTTTCCCTGGTTTATCTTAAAGCTTGCAACCTCACCCTCGACTTCTACAAGCGGATACGCGTATTCCAATGTCTGATTGGTAATCGCAACAAAATCACTAACCGTCAATTTTGGGTACATGACCATCCCTATGATCGCCGTATTTTGTCAGCGTGTGTTGGTAAAAAACATAGCCAAACACAATCGTACCAATCAGCAGTACGACACGCGTCAGTAATATCCCCGCAATCGCCACGCTCCCAGAGATACCGGCAAATGCCAAAAATGTCACCATGATCGCTTCGTATGCCCCGGCGCCCCCTGGTGTCAGCACAAAAAACCCAACCATACTTGCAACGCCATAGGCAATCAAAATCGGTGCCGGATTAAAGACCTCGCCCAGTGCCAAAAATGTCACCATAAACAGTCCGACATCTCCGAATGTATATATAATCCCCCACAGGAACGGTTTGACCAGCAGTTTTTTGTCATACCGCAGCTCCAGATAGTCACGATGCATGTCGTCCAGGAATTCCTCGATCACTTCTTGTTTAATGAGTTTGCGGCGACGCCCAAAGGTCACCTTGCGAACAATAGTATTGATCAGTTTGTATAACCAGATACCGAATATATCAATCCGACGTTTACTGCTGAATAAATATATTGCAAGTAGTATCAGTATGACGATACTACTAAACAATGTCGTACTGGCCAATATAATCCATCGATTCAACGTACCGTCCAACGTTACGGCAAATACCGCGACCAGAAGTATCACGGCATATGCCGCAAAACTCGCCGCATGACTGACGACCTGTGCCATCGTTGCCCTACCCGCTGGCACGCCCAAATTATTCAATCGCCAGGTCAAATATGACACGCCGCTCACACCACCGCTCGGTAGTATATGGTTCACAAAATTCCCCTCCAGCGCAATTCGCACTAGTTCAAACCGACTGGTTTTTTGCATCTGACCCTTGCCGCGCAGGTATGAAAAAATCATCTCGCCACCAGCGTAGTACACGATCATCTGCAGCGGTAGCAGTAGCAGTAATATCCACAAATCGACCTGACCCAAAAGTTCCCAGGCCCGAACCAATTCGTGTCTCGACAGGTACAAAATAACGACAATCAAAACCGCCGTTACCACGCTCAAGACTGCTCGAAAAGACATGGTATTAGTATATAGCAGTTGGTAATTAGTAGATAGTGGGCATCAGGATCCTCATAATCGCCATTTTCTATTTTGCACCAGTACATCTATACTGGTGGTATGCACTACATAGCACTACTGGGTCGCCAACCCGCGATTGGCATGGCTGAATTAGAGCGCGTTTTTGGCAACGCGCAGTGGTTTTCGCACGACAGTACAGTTGTTGACAGCGATCATTTTGATATTCAGCGTCTCGGCGGCACTGTCAAAGCCGGTCAAATCGTCACGCAGCTATCCGCATCTGACTGGCGCAAAGCCAGCATGGAAATAGTCCGTATTTATAGCGCCAAATGGGCCAACGCATCAGGCAAAATCACCCTCGGCATCAGCGCCTACGGATTCAAAGTATCACCACGTGACGTTCAGCGAACAGGCCTGATCCTCAAATCACACCTGAAACAACATGATGTCAGCTTGCGCCTGGTTCCCAACGAACAATCAGTATTGGGTACCGCAACCAGTCATCACAACAAATTAGGTCTCGCCAGCAACAAAGTCGAGCTACTCGTTGTCCGCGGACACGGTGGCAAGGTCGTCATCGCCGAATCTACTGGTGCGCAGAATATCACTTCGCTCGCTCGCCGCGACCAGGAACGCCCAGCGCGTGATGCATTCGTCGGGATGCTGCCGCCAAAACTAGCGCAAATTATGGTTAATCTCGCCCTGTCTCCATCGAGCCAAAAAGACAACCACGACCAGGTCATTCTTGACCCCTTCTGCGGCACTGGCGTCTTATTACAGGAAGCTCTGCTTCTCGGCTACAATGTATATGGCACTGACCTGTCGGACAAAATGATTGACTATTCAAAAAAGAATCTTGAATGGCTCACTTCCAGATTCGAGATTAGAAATTCAAGATTCGAGTTAGCACAAGGTGATGCCATGGGCTACAAATGGCACCCGCCGATTGACGCCATCTCATGCGAAGCCTATCTAGGTCAGCCGTTCAGCGCCCCGCCATCCGCAGAAAAGCTAGCACAAGTCCGTGGCAATTGCGACCACATCATTACCAAATTCCTGCGAAATATTGGCAACCAGCTACAGTCCGGCACACCTTTATGTGTTGCTGTTCCTGCATGGAACGACGGTCACGATAATTTCACTCGCCTGCCACTAGTCAAAAAACTTGATCAATTAGGCTACCGGTCAATCGAGTTCAAAAATGTGAACGCTAAAGACTTACTCTACTATCGCCCAGGCCAAGTTGTTGCCCGTGAATTATTAGTACTCGAAAAAATGTAGACAAACAAAAAAGACCTCTTGGTCCTTTGTAATCTTGCCCTGCGGTTTTGGTCCCGCCGGGGTGCGAACTGCAACCCCAGCGGAACCTCAACCTACTCATCACCCAAGCGACCCCCTGATGCTCATGAAGGGCATCCCGGCCGGAACGACGTCCCAGTCGGTCTCGGGGTGTGCCGTGCGGAGCGCTTCGACACGGTACCAGACCGTGGTCTCGTGCTCCTGGCACGACTGCGCCGGCATTAGCGTCCACAGGTAGTCGCTGGTCGCTGCCCACACCGAGCTGTGGACGTACAGCACCGGCTCGTCATCGACGAACTCCGGTGTCCGTACGGACGGTCGTCCGTACGGGTCCGTGGTGGGCTCCGTCACGGTCGCCAGCGGAGCACCGGGGATATGGGGTACGGGACCCGTCTTTCCCCACGACGCCGACTGGTTGCATGCGGGGCTGTCAGCCCAATCCGGCGCTGGACGCACCGGCATCACCGATGGGGTCAGCGGCTCATCACACGGATAGCTGCCGTTCCCATCCGGGTCACGCGAGCAACCCATAGCGACTCCCGCCGATGTACCACCGTCGATCGGTGCACCCGGCACGTCAATGTCCGGGTTGAACGCCCGCACAGTGGGGTAATCCGTCGCAGGGGTAACCATCGCCCGCCTGGGCGAGTCGGCGATCCTCTGCAACACGACCACCGCCAACGCGGCGAACGCTGCCACCAGGGCAATCCTGGCGATGATGTTTGCAATCTTGAGTAGGTCCGACACGGACCTCCCCCTTTCAGACAGTTCCCTTGCGGGATATCTTACGGATAGAACTCCGAGTCTTATGTATTATATCAAATTTTGTCTATTTTGTCAATAGAGCTTACGTTCCTCCCCTATCTGTAGCTAACAGGGGTTGACGACAGGCACATTTTTCGCTACAATGGGTCAGATTGTTAATAGCAACTAAGGAGTTTATTCCATGTCACATGTCAAAGCTGGTGGTTCCAGTAAAAACATCCACAACAATGCCGGTCAGCGCCTGGGCGTCAAGCGCTTTGGTGGCCAAAAAGTATCTGCAGGTGAAGTATTAGTCCGTCAGGTAGGCGCAACCAAAATCGCCGGTTCTGGCACCTACATGAGCCGCAACTTCACGATCCACGCCGCAAACGATGGTATTGTCTCATTTACCAAGGTTAAAAAGACCAAATTCACCGGCAAATCAGTACCTCGCACGCAAGTCGTTGTTAGCTAGTAGCCATCTATCAGAAGCCGCACGTCGAGCTAAACGTCATATTAGCCTTAGTGAAGTACGTTGTCCGGTCTGCAAGTGGTATATCTAAGCTCGCTGCTATACTCATCACATCAGCGTCAGACTCACCTTTGTCGATTGATTCATATCTCTGACTAAAACTTTGTATTGAGCTACCTGTCTCTCTCTTGATACGTCCCCGTTCAGTGCCAAGCAATATCAAATCATCTCTATTCTGTATGCCATCACAGATCAACTCCGCAGCCACCCGTGCCGTGCGACCATTACCATTTTCATATGCATGAGCCTGAACTATAGCAAGCGCAACAATATTTGCGGCACGAGCGAGGAAGGCGTCATCATCAGTAGACTCACGTCGCATCTCGGCAAGTTGCCGAATATATTCTGCCGCTTGCTGATATATGCCTGCCCTCATGTCAGGTGTCGCAAGGACACGTGTCAATTC
>CAZCYG010000033.1:0-7897 GCA_964502795.1 uncultured Candidatus Saccharibacteria bacterium
TTTCTGTGAAATTTTATCCGTTTTTTTATCTGATTCGTGCTATCTTGTTCCCTGCTGCATAGGCTATGTCTCCGCTCCTACCGTTTGCTTCTTGGCAAAGCCAAATCCGGTTTTACGTGGTCCGCTACCAGCCAACGATTCTGCTTTGTTGACCTTCACAGTACTTTGCTCGGCCGTATGACGCGGTTTGACATGCAGATAGTAAGTTGTCTTGAGCCCCTTTGCCCATGCCGCCATATAGATCTTTTCGTACTCATCAACATCACGGGTTTCCAGATACATATTGCGGCTAATTGCCTGGTCAACCCACTTTTGCGCCCGTGCAGCGACTTCAATAAACGCATAAGGACTTAGTTGAAAACTCGTCTTGTAGACTTCTTTGATATGATCAGGAATCTTTTCAATCTGCTGCACATCACCCTGCAAACGCAAGACATCTTCCTTGACTTCTTCCCATATACCAAGTGCTTTGAGGTCATGAACAAGATTGATATTTACTTCGAGGAATTTACCATTAAGTGTCGCTCGGCTGAAAATCTGCGCGAATTGCGGGTCGATACCTGGTGTCGTACCTGAAACGTGCGCATTGTTTGCTGTCGGTGCAATTGCCATCAGTGTCGCGTTGCGCATACCCTTTTTCACCTTGGCGCGCAGTTTTTCCCAGTCCAGACGCGTCTTGCGGCTGATATCGACTTTGACACCGCGATCCAGTTCTAGTTGATCCAGTGTGTCGATTGGTAACATACCCTTGCTCCAACCGCTGCCCTTGAATGTTGGATAACTGCCACGCTCTTTGGCCAGATCAGCACTCGCATCGATTGCGTGATAACTGATAAATTCAGTCAGTTGATCAATCAAATCATAGGCTTCATCCGATTCGTAACTATACCCAAGTTTTTCAAGCACATCCGAAAAGCCCATGATACCCAACCCGACAGCACGGTTCTGCTGATTACTATTCATCGCCTGTGGAATCGGTGTATTAGTGAGATCACACAGATTATCCAACTGGCGAATTGACACGCGTACGGCCTTTTCCAGTCGATCCCAGTCCCATGTTTTGTCTTCTTTCAGGTGGACAGATAGATTGATACTCGACAAGTTACAGACAGCTGTATTGTCTTTATCCTGTGGCAATGTGATTTCGGTGCATAGATTGCTGTGATGAATGGTGCCCGTATTGTTGTTCAGCGCACGGACATTCATCGTGTCTTTCCATGTCAGCCACGGGTGACTGGTTGCCTGCAAAATTGTCAGGATCTGGTGATACTGCTCGCGAGCAGGAACTTTGACAAAATCGCGCATCTTGCCTGCATCGGCCAGCGCTACATATTCGTTATAGCGCTTTGCGAATGCATCACCGTACAATTCAACCAGGTCTGGCGTTTCGGCTGGATCAAACAAATACCAATCTTGCTCCTTTTGCACACGGCGCATAAATTCGTCACTCAGGATAACTGATGTGTTTGCAATGCGGGTTCGCAAATAGGGATCGCCTGAATTCTGCTTCAGATCGAGGAACTGCGGAAAGTTCATATGCCAGTTTTCCATGAATATGGCTGCTGCACCCTGTTTTTTGCCTTTGCGGCTGACAGCAAATAGCGCCGTATCGATCATTTTGATAAATGGAATTGGACCGGTTGATTCGCTGTTCGTTGTTTTGACCGGGCTACCCGATGCCCGGAGTTTCGTTACGCCGATACCAATACCGCCTGTACCTTTGGCAATCCACATCGTATCACGGACGGCACGCGCAATCGCTTCCATATCGTCTTCGATATCAAACAAAAAGCAGTTCGATAGTTGTGGGAACGAGCCGCCAGCATTAATACGTGTTGAGCCAGCAGGATTAGCATCAAGCTTGCTAATATATTCGTAGAATTCCAACGCAGTTGCCGTCGGGTCTTTTTCCAGTAGGCTCAAACCCATCGCGATGCGCATTGCTGTAAACTGTGGAACTTCGATTGATTCACCGCTGTTTTTACGCAGAGAATAACGGTTTCTATTGGTGATAACTCCCAAATATCGCATCAATCCGTCGCGAGTTGGGTCAAGTGCTTGCGCCAGCTTTTTCAGATCAAACGTCTTGCTGTTCATGCGCTTGTCCAACAGACCAGCGGCGATTCCCTCTTTCAGGTAAACTGGGAATTGTTTTTGATGAAGTTTCCGTAGTTCGTCGGCATTTGTATAGTGGCCGAGAACTTTCTTGTACAAATTCTTTAATTGTAGACGCGCCGCGATGATATCAAAATCCGGGTCGTCTTTGACGTTTTGGAGTGCCGTATGAATGACGGCTTCGTCCAACTGCTCGGTGGTGATTCCATCAAATAATGTTAACTGTAATTCCGATGCGACTTGTACTACCTTGCTAATTTGGTCTGGTAGCCCCTCACTGGCTTCGACCAACGCCAAGTTCACCTGGTTGGCGTCGAATGGTGCGCGGGTGCCGTCGCGTTTGACCACATTTATACTCATATATCCCCTTAGTTTATTTTTATGATCGGATCTTTCCAAATAGCGCCTTACATCGTTGCGGCTCCAGTACTCACTCGTCGTACTCCAGTACGTCTCGTTCCGTGCTTCGCTGCAGTCTTGTAACGCATCTATTTGTTAAAAATCCTCTACATTCCCTCGTCGAAACTCCGTGTCTCTCAATTCACTTTTTCGACAATGCAAGAATACGCCCTATCAAATGATCTGGCGGTGGTTACCCTCCGTCTTGCAAAATGTGTATTTTTGTTGAACTACTACGTATGTAGTGTCTGAATAGAACTATAGACCCTATATATATGGTTTTCAAGCACTTTTTGTATGTTTTTTTCACCACATGTCATTTATGCTTATCATAACACCTTAAAACGCTTGCGTAGTGTTGTAAATTAGAAACGTTACGCTATATATAGCGCTTTGATAGCATGGTTGCTGCAATCAAGTGCATTTTGCTTGCCACATGAACATTATCAAGACCACGCCCGGCACCAACGATAAACAAGGAACGATTAGCTTCAGAGATAGGCATCTCATCTGCTCTCGTCTCAATCCACTTATGAGCTGTTGGCCCAAGTGTCCTTAATGATTGCTGCGCATACTCAATGGACTCTAGCGTATAGTCCGAGGGTGAAGTTCCCTCAAATCCGTAGCTTAATTGAAGATTGAGGACCTCATCAACAAAGGCGAGACTCCCGTATGCTTTTTTGCAAATCATCATTGTTGCGCACGCACCGAACCCTAGCGCTCTATAATAATGAAAAAGTTTTTGATCGTCACCTGCTACCATTTCTCTTGCGGCCAGACCCAAATTACCCTTTACCAACTTCGGCAGAAGAGATCGAGCCTCTAGCATAATTGCAGGTATTATCGATACTGGATCGTCCTCATAGTCAGCATCAAGTTCACTGACCGCCTTGTCGTAGCGTTCAATACTTGGTATCCAAAGGTGACCTTTCATGGTCGCGATAGTATTCTATTATCTGCTTAAAGGCAAGCTTAATAAGTATAATATACTTGACAAAACAATAGTTGATATGTTAACATTATAGCAGAAAGGATCATTATGGACAGTGATTACAGTCAAACCTACCTCTATAAACTGCACAAATTAACCAATTCACTTGATAAAACGTTTGATCAGACGCTCCGTCGTCACGCTGGTATCGGTCTGTCACAGTTCACGTTGCTTCTTTCGGTAGCGCAGCACCAACCTGCTACTCAACGTACAATTGCTGAATTCTTAGACCTCAGCGCAGGTGCCATCAGCCGCCAGGTCGCTATTGCGCAGCAAAATGGCTGGATAAAGGTGGCTGATGCAAACAAAGATAAACGTGCCCAGATACTGAGTATTACTAATAAAGGAAAGACTCTGGCAGAAACTGGTCTACAGACACTTGAACGGCACGTGTTTTCTATCTTCAACCACAGCGGAGCTCATACACATCTGATGGAACATATCGACCTGCTGCTGGGCAATATCGGGGCACTCGACAGTGGCGTATCCCCCGCCCTTGCCCCGCAGGGACATGACCTACCCAAAGCAGCCGACCTATTCCTAACAAACGGCGGCGATCTGAATCGCGCCGCCATCGATATCCAAAAAACCGTCGGTCATCACGTCAGCCCGCAGTGGTGGACCAAAAATATCGGTGACGCAGCAAACGACCTGGCAACTGCAAAACAGTTTGACAAGGCCTACAAACACTATGTTCAACAGATAGCAGAGCTTGACAAATAGCTAATGTTTATGATATAATGAGGAAAGGTAAGACATCATGTCAGAACAACTCACCCGATCACTTGAACAATCAACACCAACAGAGATTCCTGAAGTGCCGAAAAGCCGAGAACTTTTTGGAGGTGATCTAAACGCTGGCATCAGCTACAGCTTCAATGATGCGGTCATCGAGGCCCAAAAACAGATGGGCAGCTCATTCTATCTCACTCCTGAATCGTTCAGCGCAATTATGTCGCCCGATTGGGGCATGCAATCTGCAGGTGCTGCGCTTGATGAGTTCGACAAGGCTTACGAACGCTATGTTATGCGCATGCATAAGGTTCCCGAAGAACAAATTACCATCCTGCAAAGTCACGAGGATACACCCGATTCCGTAGGTGACAGTCTCGAACAGATCAATGGCATCAACATCCCGGCAGAGGTCGCGCAAAACAGCGAACTGGACTCCGCCGCCTGGGCTGTAGCTGAACAGCAACGTCGCCTAGATTATGTGTTTCGTGATGCCGAATTTCATCTTAACCGTGAATTTCAGATTGGCGACGAGACATATACTGTCGACAGCATCAGCTATACCGGCACCGACGGTAATTACGAAACGCTCGAAATCAAGATCAAGAATATCGAAACTGGAAAAGTGAGTGAATACTTGGAGCCAAACGAGGTCAACCAGATGATTACCAGTGGTGAAAAGTCACGTGGTGTCATCGAGACAGAGGATACTCGTGCAACTACCCCATCAGAGACTGAGCAAGTTGATGAGAATCCCGAATTGACTCGGCGCATTGAGAAGGAGCTGGAAGGTTTTGACCAAAATGCCGCCTTTGAACGCGCGCAGTTTGAGGCCTTTTTGTACGAGCACCCTGAACTGATCGAGGATACTCCCGAATCTGGTGAAGATAGCACCTCTCAGTCACCCTACGCACCTTTTGCTCAGCCTGACACAACAATCGATGCGATTGAAGACATAGACCAACTTGGTGCAGAGTCTATCGAACAAAAAAGAACCGATGCTATCGACGAATTCGATAAATTCGTTGCCGATCATCCAGAACTTGAAGAACTACGTAGCGAGTATATGAACGATCTGGACAACTATGTCGACAATTTACTTAGCAACGCCCGCACATCTTTGTAGTTAGTCACCCTATACGGTGCGGCCGTGCGGCCATGGCCAACCTTGATGCCATAACTACCCTCGGGTAGCACATCGAACAAATCCTCGTCGGTCGTATCATCACCAACACTCATAATAAAATCGTAGTGATTCGTCAGCCATATCTGTGCCGCCACATCCTTGCGCACGTTTGGATCTTTGATCTCCAGAATCTTGTTGCCACTGACGACCGCGATACCAAAATTTTTCAAAAACGGTTTGAGCGAGCGTTTGATAATGACTGAGTATTTTTGGGCATAATATGGGGGCGATGACCGATAATGCCAGACTATCGAATACTTTTTTACTTCAACTTTTGCGTCGGGCGTCAGCGCAGCATATTTTTGTAGTGTTGGTAAAAACAGATCTTTCCAGGGACTGTTGTCTTTGGTCTGTGGTTCCCATACACTGCTGGCTGCTCGACGGATTGCCGCGCCGTGTTCTGCCACGAGATTAACTGGCAAATGACCAAACCATTTTTCCAGGTCATCAGCCACGCGACCACTGATAATCACCACGTCGTTCATGGGGTCATGCGCCAGTTTCGATATAATACGCAGCAAATCGTCAGACGGTTCAGCGTGGCGATAATCGTTGCGAAACGGTACCAACGTCCCATCGTAGTCCAAGAGGATGAGTCGCTGATATGCACTTGCAAAGTCACGGCGTAATTGCTTTTCGAACCGTGCGCTCAGTTTGTGTGTCGGCAACAATGAGCCTTGGACAGGCTTGTTCATCGTATCTATAAATTCGTTCGCCCAATCCTGTACAGTATGACCCTTGAGGTACTGCTTCATGCGTTTTAATCGCCGACGTAGCTCCCATCGTCGCATTGTCAGCGAATCATACAGCGCTGCCACAACCGTCTCGGGTTTGCCAGGGTTCACGATCAGTGCATCGCGCAGTTCCTGAGCAGCGCCCGCCGTCTCACTAAGGATCAACACGCCGCTTTTGCGTGCACTGGCTACGAATTCCTTAGCCGCTAGATTCATACCATCACGCAGCGGCGCAATAAAGGCCACATTTGCCACCTGAAATAGCGCTGCCACTTCTTCAAATGGGACCGTGCGATTAATATAATCAACTGGTTGCCACTTTGTATCGCCATAGGTCAGGTTGATTTCTGCCACTAATTGATCGAGGCGTTTCGCCAGCCGCTGGTATGCTGGAACATCTGTCCGCGACGGTGCCGCAACCATTGCAAACACCACTTTGCGTTTCAAATCGGGATGCTGCTTTAATAATTCACCATAGGTTTTGAGCCGTTCCAATAGACCCTTGCTCGGATCCAGCCGGTCGACCGCCACGATGATTTTTTTGCGACCATAGAGCTTTTTGTACTTTTTTACAGCCTGCCTGACTACTTTTGAGCGACCAGCTGATGCATACTTTTCATAATCAATACCCATCGGAAAATCCGATACACGAATAGTGCGTTTGCCTAGGCTGATGGTGCGAGTTTCATCATCCACCGTTCCGATAGCCGCATCTTTGCATGTTTTCAAAAAATTACGTACATAATCAGGCGTGTGAAATCCTATGAGATCAGCACCCAGTATACCAGTCAGCATCTTTTGATAGCGTGGCAGGGTCATGAATTTTTTCGGATCAGGAAAAGGTATGTGTAAGAAAAAGCCAATCGTCACATCAACTTTAACAGCGCGCACCATTTCGGGCACCATCAATAATTGATAGTCATGAATCCAGATACGTGATCCGTCCTGTGCGGCCGTCTCAGTTGCCTCAGCAAACAATTTGTTCACCGTTTGATATGATCTATACCACTTATCACGACGCTCACCCGGCTTATCTTGTGGTCGTAATTTATGAAACAAAGGCCATAGTACTGTGTTGCTGTACCCATTGTAAAAATCATCTATTTGGTGACGGGTCAAAAACACCGGCGAACAATTATGTTTCGCAAGTTCGGTAACAATTTTTTCGCGGTCACGACCAGTTAATTCATCACTGGCGATGCCTGGCCAGCCGATCCATATATTGTGTTTGTCATTAGCATACGAAGAAAGCCCAGTTGCTAGACCTCCGACGCTTGACGAAAATACGAGTTCACCATCCTCTTTTTTGACACTGATCGGCAAACGGTTCGATACGATAATAACTTGTGACATGATGTCACTTACTAGCATAGCAGAATTATTAACCCCAAGCATAACACTTGGGGTTAATAATTTGGCGGAGAGAACAGGATATCGCTCCACTTCGTTTCGCTCCTCCGCTTGCTTATTGTCTCGAAAGCAAGCTTTCAGACAATTTCACTGCGCTGCGCCGAACCTTGCGGACTTTTGCTTTGCAAAAGCGCAGGTTCAAATCCTGTCCACAAGAAAAATAGAGCCCAAATGGACTCTATTTTTCTTGGCGGAGAGAACAGGATTCGAACCTGCGGTACGTTGCCGTACACACGCTTTCCAAGCGTGCTCCTTCAACCACTCGGACACCTCTCCACGTCAGAACTCACTCCACTTGGTCAATTTACTTCGTAAATCTCCCCTGTTTCG
>CAZCYG010000034.1:0-7772 GCA_964502795.1 uncultured Candidatus Saccharibacteria bacterium
CATTTATGTTTGTAGCATTTGGGGTTTTGGCAGGTGTGCCATCCTGCCTGGGCCACGCTGTAAAGGTTGATGTCGAGTAGCCTTTTTTGGCATTCAGTGCATCCAGCCGCTCAAAACTGGTGTAAACGTTGTGTGGTGCATAGCGATCAGTTGCCCGCCAGTAGCTGCCAGCATTGAAAAATTGATCGATGTCGCGGTAACTGCCGTTCCGGACTTCATTAAGTGCGAATTTGCTGCCACCGATGTGTGCGATTGATGCCTGGAATGGTGCGACCCAGTCAACGTAATATAATCGTACACTGCGGACTGGTCCAATGAGTTGCGGCTTTTCCTGTTGATATAGTGCCAAAAAGCGTGTAATTCCACCCTCGGCGATGGCTTCGAACACGACACCGGCATCTTTGATACCTGATTGCGGACGAGCATCAGGGCTGTTTTCGATCATAATGCCGGTGACGGCCATTTTGGTTGATGCATCGTCAGGAACCTGTTCGCCGGTGAGCGGTGAATAATATATGACTGGTGTTGGTTTGGGAGTTGGTTTGACGGTACTTTTGACGACTGATACTGCCCGTGGCGGTTGATATAACACGACGGTTGCTGTGATTGCGCTTGCCAAGACAATACCCGCACCAGCAAGCGCATAGGTGGCGGTATGATGCA
The DNA here is from genome assembly GCA_964502795.1 of uncultured Candidatus Saccharibacteria bacterium. GTDB lineage: Bacteria > Patescibacteriota > Saccharimonadia > Saccharimonadales > Saccharimonadaceae > UBA2112. Next base: position 664 of record CAZCYG010000034.1, read on the forward strand.
GGTGCACCCATGACACAATACGCCCAACGATGTTTTTGTTCAGTTTGTGCAGCATAGCTTAAGCACTATTGTATCATTTAGTAGATCGTAGATAGTATATGCTAGTTTGTAAAACAAAAAAGCAAAGGATAGTCCTTTGCGCGGAACGAATGAATCTGCCCGGCGAATCAAGTATTATAGATGTAACTATGCCGCTTGGATAGCTGTTTGTAATCGTGCTAACACACGGTCACGACCAAGTACTGCCATTGTTTCAGGCAGGGCTGGGCTGAAGGGTGCCCAGGTGATGGCGAAGCGGATCAAGCTAAAGAGCGTACCTGGTTTTTCGCCGGTTGTTTCTAATAATGTATTAAGCATTGTTTGGAGTGATTCTGGGGTGAAGTCAGCCGTTTCAAGTGCGCTTAGGGTTTGCTGTAATAATTCGACATGACGTGCACGGTCGAGCTTGCCTAGCTGCTTGTTGTCGTCAATCATATCCCAGTTGGGTGTCGGTTCGGCAAAGAAGTAGTCCATCGAGCGCAGGTCAACAAGTGTTTTGAGTCGATCTTGTGCAAGTATAAGGACTTGTTTTTTATACTCTTCACTTGCGCCCGTGGCAGAATCCGGCCAAAATTGCCCTACTCGTTCGTACAAATCATCAATGCTCAACAAACGAATGTGCTGGCCATTGAGCCAGAGTAATCGCTGCTCGTCAAATCGAGCGGGCGATTTCTGTACGCGGTCAAGGTTAAACTTTTCAATCAATTCGGCAACGGTAAAAACTTCTTGTTCCGTGCCGTCATTCCATCCTAGTGTTGCAAGGAAATTCGCCATGGCTTCGGGCAAATAACCATCTGCACCATATGTCAGAATGTCTTTGGCGCCGTCGCGTTTGCTAAGCTTTTTTTTGCCGTCGATTGCCATTACGAATGGCAGTGTCCCAAGTATCGGTTGCTTAATGTCGAGAGCTTCGTATAAATTAAGAAACTTTGGTGTGCTGCTAATAAATTCCTGGCTGCGCAGGACATGCGTAATACCCATGAGCATATCGTCGATAATATGGCAGAAATTGTACGTTGGATAGCCGTCTGATTTTATGATGATAAAATCGTCGATTGCTTCCGGACCGGTTGAAAGCTCGCCCATTACGGCATCATGCCAGGTGTAGCTTTTGGGGTCGGACTTAAACCGCAGCGGCTGTGTACCATCCCAGGCTGGCGGGTTCTCTGGCCGATGTTCGCGGTATAGGAACGGTCGTTTTGTGGCTTTTGCCTGTTCGCGAAATACATCCAGCTCCTCCGGTGTATAGGGGTCGGCATACGCACGTCCACTGGCTATGAGTTTTTGGCCCCACTCTTTGTAAATCGCGAGACGTTCGGATTGGAGATACGGGCCATGTTCGCCGCCGACATCGATACCCTCTTGCCACGTAATGCCCAGCCAGTGCAGGCTGTCCTCTATCTGAGTAATCGCGCCATCAACCTCTCGGTTTTTATCGGTATCTTCGATACGTAGGATAAAAGTCCCCTGCTGTTGCTGCGCAATCAGCCACGCAAACAGTGCTGTCCGCACGCCACCTACGTGCAAGAAACCTGTTGGGCTGGGTGCAAATCTGGTCCGTACGGTCATTTGTCTGTCCTTTCGTAGTAATATGCGAATGCTGCCGGTTTGCCAGTGAGGTCATCATATTCAACATAACTATCTACTAATTGCCATGCATGCACAGGTGGTTTTGCTACTGAGTTGCGATCTTCGCCAACCAACCATACCTTGTCGAATTGTCCGCTGCTGGTCACGCCATTCTGGCGATTGTCGTAGAGCGGTTTTGTCGATCCGATTTTAGCCAGATTATCGTAATACAGGAAGTACATTGGAAAATTACTGTTTTGATAGAGTGACGTCACATAGTAGCTATACGGTGATCGCACGATGATTGGTGCCGGATGTTTTGATATATAGACATCGTCTACAACCTGAGACAGTTTGTTTTGGCTATTGGTATCAAGGCTACGATTGCCGACGGCCATCGACTGGTATGCGCCAATAACAAATACAAAAAGCGCCAGCATATAAAACAAGGATTTTTTGAGCGTATTATGTCGTTTGAATGTCGCATAAGTGACGATAATAGCAACAAAGAGAGCACTCAGTACCGATGCAAACAGGACATAACGATACGTATACGCTGGCCGCAGCGGCGGTAGTGACATGGCCGCCAGTAGGATAATCGGCAGCAAACTCAAAAAAGCAACCAGACGAAACAGCGGCTTTTTTTGTTTGTCCAGCTGTTTATGTGTTCGCCAGCCCAATACAGCTGTCGCGGCTACCAGTGCGATCGCCATAACTGCCAGCCACCCTGTGGTTGACGATGCGTTCCGAAACAAAGTACTCATGGTGACAGTTGATACAAGCGTGTCGATGGACAATGGTTTGATCCAAAAACCTGATACCTGGACCTCACCTGCCCGGTATATCAGCGCAGGAAGCCACGGCAGATAAAGAATGACGGCACCCGCTACAGCCAGGCACCATGATCGGACTATTTTGCGCTCGCGTCGGTATTCATATAGTACCCATGCCAGATGGGACAGCCATACGAGCGCGGTAAAATAATTCGTCCACATACCGGCCGCTACAAGCACCGCATAGACAATCCAGGGCCAGCGCTTTTTGCTGGTCACGGCAATTGTCAACACGTACGTTGCTGCCAATCCGATGGCAAGCGCCATGGTGTACATGCGCATCGAGCTGCCGTAGCGAATAAATAGCGGCGATAATGCCATCAGCAGTGTCGCAAACCATGCTGCCTTGTACCCAAACCCGCGCCGCACCAGCAAAAATCCGAATATGATAGCAAACCATCCGAATATAATACTCAGCAGACGAAGTGTTGCGGCATCATCGCCAAAAAGTAATTGCCAATAGTGCAAGGCTGCGTAATAGAGTGGCGGATGCACATCGAGTGCCGTGTAATTCGCCATTGTCCAAAGGTCCTGCTTTGCCAGATAGGCGCTATAACCTTCGTCAAAATACGCGCTCGAGTGGATCAGATTCGGTAGTGCCATATAGGTAAAAATACCGATTGCAATCGCAACAACAACCCAATCCATGAGCTGTAGCCACGGCGATTCATGCCGACGAGCGAACATATGAAAGAAATTTTTCATGTAGGGATATTATAACAGATGAGGATTAGTAGTTCGTATATGGTAGATAGTGATTATTACTATCTACTAAAGTAAGCTAGTTGCTATGCGACGAATTTGCTCGCTGCTGAGCGGCGCATCGCCTTCAATAGTATAGAGGATACCGCCATTGACCCATGCGGCGTTGTTGTCATATGTGTAGATGGTCAAACCTCGTTCGGTATAAGGTATATAGCTGCTGCCTGCGCGTGGTGTTACATAATTATCAAGCACGGCTTCACTGTTCCAGCCGCTTTTACTCTGATTGACGACAAACTCCTGATTACCACCGTTTGCCTTGAAGTTCATACTGACACGACCATCTGTATATGATACTGGTCCTGCAAGGCTGTAGCCATCAGGGTGATAATTCGGATAGCTGGCGTTGATACCTGCCTGCGCCGCGGCAACGCGAACGGACAAACTGGGCATATTCAGGTATGTCAGGTAACTGCCAAGCAGTACAAGGGCAAATACCGCAGACAATACGGCGACTGTTCGCTGACGTGGTTGCAGGCGTTGGCGTAGAGGTTGTTTTTTGTGTGTTTGCGCGACGGCTGTCCTGACAGCCTGCTCTTTGATGTCATGCGCGCTTTGCAGATGCTGCGTTAGTGGCTGTGCTTTGGCTGCGGATTTGGCGTGAGCTTTGGCTACATGAGGATGTACAGCGGGAGCGCCTATGTCCATGACTCTGGTTGGCGTGCTCGTAGATTGCGGGGCAAATTTGCGCACCTGAGGATGTTTGCTGACGCCGTCAATGCGTTTTGGCTGCACATGGTGGTGGATTGTCGTGCGGAGCGGCGTTGGTTTTTTGGTTGATTTGCGATGAAGTGTTGTCGAGCGTTGAGGAGCTGTGTGCAGGTGTGTTGCTGGTTTTTGACGGTGAACGGGTGCCGCCGCGGGTGTATGTAAATCGGATGAACTATGTTCCTGGATTGGTAATCCAGTGACAGGGTCGTAATACTGTCCGTTAATTACAATGGCGTCTGTTTTTGTCATCCTATCCCCTTATGGCTAGTGGTTACTATTTATCTTAGGGTTCGTCTCTTGTTTTTGCAAGAGTATTATATTCACTTGTACAAATCTTTATGGTGAATTTGCTATACTGAGTGCTATGAAGCGAGAATTGTCAAAGAGTCGCCAGCCATTGGTTCGTGCGGCGGTTTACAGTGTGATGACACTGTCCGTTGCTGTGATTGTCACGGTTTTGATGTTTGTCGTTTTGGGGTATCAGTTTAACGAACGCGACGGACGGATCGAACAAGGTGGTTTGTTGCAATTTGCGTCGGTACCAACGGGTGCGACGGTGACGCTGGATAATGCGCGCTTAGGGCCGCGTACAAACAGCAAGGCCAACGTTGCAACGGGTAGCCACAGTGTCAATTTTGACCGCAACGGGTATCGTACGTGGAAAAAGACTATTTCTATTGGTGCCGGACAAATCGGATGGCTCAGTTATGCGCGGTTGATCCCGTCGACGGTAAAGCCGGTGGATATTCGTACGTTTACCAATTTGACAGGTGCGCTTGCATCGCCAAAACAAAACTATATGTTGCTGCACGAAGCAGCGGATCAGCCGTCATTTGTGCTTGCTAATATCCAAGGCGACACGGTGCGATATGACACGCTTACTCTACCCACTGGTAGCTATACGCTACCCGCTGAGGGCAAAACGCAGTCATTTACCCTGGATAGCTGGAGCGAGAACGAAGCAGCCGTTTTGATCAAACATGTGTATGATGATAACAAGGAAGAATGGGTGCTACTTGACCGTAACTCGCCTGATCGGTCGATAAACATCTCCGCGACGTTTGCGATTAACCCGTCAAAGATTGTCTTTGCGGGCAAAGGCGACAGATTGCTTTTTGCGCAGACGGATGACATTGTTCGCCGTGTTAACCTTGACGAGCAGACCCTCTCGCGACCATTAGCGTCAAAAGTAACGTATTTTACTGTCTATGATGACAAAACAATTGCGTATGCTGCGTCTGCAAATAGCGACCAGCATCGAACTGTCGGCTATGCGGCCGTTGATGTGGTCGATCCTATCGTGCTGGGCACCTATCCAGACGATGGGCAACCGCTTTACGCAGCGATGTCGACGTATTTTGCCAAACGATTTGTCACTGTTCTGTATGGGCAAAAACTGGATGTGACGGCCGGTACGCTACCGACCAAATCAGACAAAGGCTCGCTAAAGCACATTGCTACCGTGACCGTACCAACAGGAGCGACGGATTTGTCGCTGGAACATAACAGCCGATTTGCTGTCGTGCGACTGCCTGACGGTTATGCAACCTATGACATAGAGCTGAACAAATTTGACAGCACTGTCTGGGCAGTTCAGTCACAAACGCCGCGTGCGCTGCAATGGCTTGACGAATATATGCTGTGGTCCGATCATGGTGGACAACTGCGTTTTTATGAATTTGATGGCGCGAACCAGCAGAATATTATACCCGTGACCGAAGGATTTGCAGTTAATTTGAGCCCTGATAACAAATACGTATACAGTGTTTTAAAGACAGACAAAGGCTTTGAGTTCCAACGGGCGCAGCTGATTTTGGATAATTAGCGAGCACCAAACAAACGTTCCAGCGCGGAAGGACCATTGCCGGTCATTGTTGCGCCGGTATTGCTCGTAGCAGGTGTATTGGCGGCTGCTGCTTTGGATGGGTCCGGCGCGACTTGCTCGGCGGTGACCAGCAGACGTTTTTGGGCGGTGCCTAGCGGCGTACAGGTGATGAGCGTCAATACTGGTTTGTTGGTAGCATAAGTTAATTTATCAACCTGTGATGGCTGGACAACTTCTTTTTTAGTAACAGTGTACATGTAACGTACCGAGTTGTAGTTGACGTATATCGGATCACCTGTCTGCAGCTTATCCAGCTGGGCAAAGATAAATTTGTAGTCACCCGGGTCAAACAGGTCATTACTGGAGTGTCCCGAAAGGACCGTATTGCCTATTTGTCCAGGTACGGCGTTGGCGCCCGGTATGGCAAAATGTGACACGCCCTTTTCCATAGCTTTCATTTGTGAGTCATGGTCATACCCTATTCCGTAGATTACAGGAACATCGACGTTGATTTTGGGGATGATCAATTTTGGTTCCGGTCCTACCTCAACGTTGGCGGTGGGGTCGACTATGATATTCTGGGGGTCAATCGTACCTGGGCTGACATACGCTTGGACGTTAGCCATGAGTATTTCGTTGTACTGCAAAAATGCGACGATCAACACAACAACCACGGCGCTGATGACTGGTATGAAGTGGCGGCTTTTGCGGGCCTTTTTGGCTTTGCCTTTGGCGTTTTCAATAATTTTTTGACGCAGTTGCACGACGTCTTCATTGCGTTTTTGCTCGGGTGTCTGGTTGGTTTGTTTTTGTTCCTCGATAGCTTTGTGTAAATGGCCAACATAATACTGTTCGTAGTATTTTTGATAATAATTTTGCCATTGTTCGTGATAGTTCTGCCAGGGGTTAGTGTCAGTAGCGACATTTTGAGATTGGTGACCCGTCTGCCCTGAGTCTGTAGAGTTGTCGGATGGTGTCGTCACCGTTTGCTGGCCACTATAGATAGCGTCAAGTTGACCTCGCACCACACCCGCGGCCGCGTCGCGATCAGAACGATTGATATCAGATGGGGTATTTTTTGGATCCATGACTAGTCTTACTACTGATATTAGTATACAATATACAGCGAACTCTTAACAGTGAAGTATGTCGTGGTGGCGGAATTGGTAGACAATTTGCCATGCAAATTAAAATCTTATGTCTTTGTCTCGGTGGCGGCTGCGTGAACGCGTATTATGCGTAGACGCGAGCGCATTGTACGCTGCCAATGTGATAGATGTACATGAATGAAAATCTTATGTCTTGTGCCGCGGTGGCGGAATTGGTAGACGCGCTAGACTCAAAATCTGGTGTTCGCAAGGACGTGCCGG
>CAZCYG010000035.1:0-5490 GCA_964502795.1 uncultured Candidatus Saccharibacteria bacterium
TAATCACCAAGTGGAAAAAGCGTCTTTGCGAGTGCTCCACCCGTGACACGATATAAAAAGTATGTCTGATCCTTATTTGCATCCTTCGCAAGCTTGAGTATACCTCTTTCAACTCGCGCATAATGGCCGGTCGCGATCATGTCGGCACCATGCTCCAACGCCGCATCCAGAAACAATCGGAATTTTACCTCCTGGTTGCACATAATGTCAGGATTCGGCGTACGGCCTAACTTGTATTCCTCGATCATATAGTCCACGACTTTGTGCTTGTACTCATTTTCAAAATCGAACACTTCAAAATCAATACCCAGTTGCACTGCCACGCGCTTGGCGTCGGCAAGGTCATCCGCCCACGGGCATTTCAGGCCTGGCAAATCCTGGGTCCAGTTTTTCATATAGACACCGGTTACATCATAGCCTTGCTCTACAAGCAGCGCAGCCGTCAGCGATGAGTCGACGCCTCCGCTCATACCAACATATACTTTTGCCACTACCTGCTACCTCCAGCATAAAATGCAAGGATTTTGAACAGTTCGCTGAGCGCCAACCACCACCCTATTGGTGTCGCCCACCACCACTGCGACCATTGATCGTCTGATGCAACAGGGTGATTAATAATCATGACACTACTTCCGGCAAGCGCGCCAAATTCCAACCCTGCCCTCCGTTGATGATAGGCCGATGTTACCAAAATCACGGAGTGAATATTATGCTCCTGAAAAAGAGTGGTTGTATTGGCAGCATTTTGTTTTGTTGTTTCACTTGTTTCGTCGACCAAAATATCTTTCATAGGTACGCCCGCTTCGATTGCTTGGCGTTTCATTGTCTCGGCATTTGATGGACCTTCTTTATCTGCTGCTGCCCCTGAAAAAACCAGCAGATCAGCCCAACCGTTTTTGTACATTGCAATAGCCTGTGCCGTTCGCGCAGCAGTATCGCCGCCACTAATAGCAACGATGGCATCAACTGACTGACAACCGCTTTGTTCCGATGGTTGTTCCTGACAATGACGTAGTCCATCGGGCGACAAATACGCTCCGATACCAAATATGATAATAGCAATTGCAATAACAAATCCAGTGATTACCGCCAGTATTTTCACCTGGTAGTCCTTTCTTTTTCTCTGGTTACTTCGGCAATGATGTGTTCGGCGGCCTGCCGAATTTGCTGTCCATCATTTGTTTTGCCCAAACTAATTCGCAAACTACCATCAGCAACCGTATCATCCAGCCCAATTGCCGTGAGCACGTGCGAACGAGTCCCTTTATTGGCCGCACAGGCGCTACCCGTTGCCACCAATACACCGCGTGATTCTAGCCCAAACACCAGTCGCTCGGCATCAATACCTGGAAAAGAGATGTGTAAATGACTGCTCAATCGGTGTTTTGGGTGACCTGATACAACTGCGTCGGGAAACGTATCGACGAGTTGCTTTTGCAACATATCGCGTAGACCAGATAGTCGAAATACTTCTTGATGACGATGATCATCCGCAGCTTGAAGTGCTGTCGCCATACCGATTACCCCTGCGACATTCTCGGTACCGCTGCGCAGACCTCGCTCTTGCCCACCGCCAACAATCTGCGGCTGCACATTCACCGATCGCGCGGCATAGAGAACACCCATTTGTTTTGGTGCGTAGACTTTGGCCGCATTGAGCGTCAACATGTCGACACCTAGTCGAGCGACATGCAAATCCAACTGTCCCGCACCTTGTGACGCGTCACTGTGCAAATAGAGTGGCGTTTTGTTATTCGCCACCATACGCTGTGCGCGGACTTTTTTGACTATATCGGCAATTTTGCTGAGTGGCTGTACAGTACCTATTTCGTTATTTGCCAAGCCGACACTAATCAGCCATGTATCGGGTCGGATTGCCGCAGCCAAATCTTTTAATACTATCTGGCCGTACGAATTTACTGCAACAATCGAATGATCGGACTGTTTTGCTGCTTCGAGGACTGACTGATGTTCAATAGCCGATACGATCACATGGCCTTGCACTGCGCCAAATGCCAAATTGACCGATTCGGTCGCTCCCGCCGTCATCGTGATTTCGCCAGACCGCGCGCCTATGCACCTTGCAATCGTTTCCTTGGCGGCTTCGTATTCACGGCGGACGGCAACAGCTGGGGCATAGGGACTGGAAGGATTATAGAATTTTTCAGCAAAATAAGGCTGCATCGCGGCCAAAACATTCGTGTCGAGCGGCGTCGCTGCCGCATGATCAAGATAGATGAAACTCATTTACTCTACTTATTATAGCTTAAGCGGCGAGCGGTTTACCCGTTGCCGGATCGCGATGGTAAATATCATGTGTCACACGCTCATAATACGCACGCGTCGCGGTGACAAAATTGTCCAACTCCTGGCCTTCGATATAGTAATACTGGACGCCCTCCTGGACTTTTAGTACACCATTTTTGTGTACTTCATAGCGTGTTGTCGTACTTTGCAGCTTGCCCTCATCATCATTCCATTCTTCATACCAAATCCATGTCGTCCGATCGAGATTAAAGAATTGTCTGTGGTGACCAGCAGGCACAGGACCAAATAACGTACCGCCGATTTTACTTTCACGCTGGATTAGCTCGCGCTTGCTCACACGTGACGAAAAGCTAAAGCTTGGAAATCGAGCATCGTCCGAACCAGTCAGGAGGGCAACTGTTTTTTTGAAGAATCCAGCCACTATTTATCCCCTGCTTCGTGTTGACGCCAATTGTCCACCAATTCACCTATTTGTGCGATATATGCACTCTTTGAAGCCCGTTCCGCTTCTGTCTCAGTAGGCAATTGCGGATTAAAAATATGTTCCAAACTAGTACGATGAACATCTTGCTCCGCTTGGCGGGAAGGTATTTTAGGAACATTGTTGAGATTGAGGGCTTTCTCGGCTTGTAATTGCGCGGCGATTTTGTCAAATTCCGCGTCGACATATTCGCGGGAAAGCGAAACAGCCCGATAGCGGCGTTGCTCGGGAGTGCTGGCGGGTATGGTAAAAGCTGTATTCGTAGACATAATAAAATCCATGTTTTCAACATGTTTTTCTATCAATACCTCAGAAACTATAAATGAAATAGTGTAGAAGCATTTGCCGTCGTTGCCGCAGCAACTTCGGTAGGTTGTATACCCCGGACTGTCGCGTGAAATTTCGCGACATCACTCACAAATGCAGGCTCGTTTATAGTACCACGATGTGGCACAGGCGTCAAGAATGGTGCATCTGTTTCGAGGAGCATTCTATCAAGAGGAATGGTCGCAAATAATTGCTGCTGCGTTGAATCCCTGGTAAACGTGCTGATACCATTTACCCCGACGTAGAGACCACGTTCGAATCCTTTGTCGAGATTTGCCTGCGTGTCGGTAAAACTATGCATTTCACCCCTGATCCCATGAAAATTATCAAGTATCGGCCAGAAGTCTGCGAACGCATCACGTACATGAAAAATAATTGGTAAATTATGGTCGAGCGCTATTTGAATTTGCGACTCAAGCGCCGCAATCTGCACATCCCTCGGTGAATGATTGTAGTAATAATCCAAACCGATTTCACCTACAGCAACAACTTTTTTCTGATCCACAAGTTTAACGATCTTTTCGTAGCCATCTTTCGTGTCGTGGGGATGTACACCAATCGAAGCATAAATGCCATCATGCGTAGCAGCAAAATCAACCGCATCTGCCGAACTTTGTTCACTCGTACCAACGCAGATCATCTTTGTCACACCAGCTTCATGGGCTCGCATTAAGACTGCTTCACGATCAAGCGGGTAATCTGCTTCGTGGACATGGCAGTGAGTATCAACTAACTCAAGATTTAGTTTGGGTGCTTGCAGTTGGTTGGTCATTTACTACCGGTTGTTTTACTTGCGGGTTCTTTGGATCAGGCGTGTGATTGTAGATTTTCGGGAACAGTACGCCACCTTGGTCAACAATTACTCCTGTTTCAAACGTTTTATGTATATATTCTGCCGCATGCGGCATAAACGGCACAAGCAAATCAGCGATTTGTAGGAGTGTACCGACAGCCGTGGCTAATATCTCGCTCAAGTGACCTTCTGCTTCGGTATCCTTCTCGCGCTGTTTGGCAACCTCCCATGGTTTGACAGTTTCTAAATACTGGTTCAGGCTGCGCACCATTAACCATACTTTGTCGAGTGCGATGTTAAATTCCAAATTATCCATCGCATGGCGATATGGCTGCATATCATGTTCAGACTGCGGTGCATCACCAATCACGCCCGCCTGATAACGACTTACCATCATCGCAACGCGCTGCACCAGGTTGCCGAGGTCGTTTCCCAGTTCGGTGTTGTACGCCGTTTCGAACTTTTCCCAGGTAAAATCACCGTCGTCCTGCGTGGGGATATGCCGTGCAAAGAAATAGCGAAAGGCATCGGCACCATAGCCGTCAATAATTTCGATTGGGTCAATCACATTACCAACCGATTTGCTGATTTTTGCCCCACCGATATTGATAAATCCATGCACCAGCAGTTTTTTGGGCAGTGACACGCCCAGACCCAGTAACATCGCAGGCCATATGCCCGCGTGGAATCGCAAAATGTCCTTGCCGATCACCTGTACGTCAGCGGGCCAATGGTCCTGCCATTCGGCGTGATCCGGATATCCCAGCACCGTTAAATAATTAGCAAGAGCGTCTATCCAAACATAAATTATCTGATCCGGATCTCCGGGCACCGGCACGCCCCATGTCAAAACCTTGCGCGGACGGCTAATACTGACATCTTTAAGCCCGTCTTTGATCAGTTCCAGGAATTCCTTTTTACGAAATTCCGGCACAATCTGCATTTTGTTCTTCTCTAGCGCTTCGCGAATTTTGTCAGTAAACGCACTTGTTTTCAGGTAATAGTTTTCTTCGCTCACGCGTTCGTATGGTTTTTGGTGGTCAGGACACACGCCATTTGTCGCCTCGACTTCTTTGTCGGTAAAAAACGCTTCGTGGCCGGTACAGTACCAGCCCTCGTATTTACCCTTGTAGATGTATGGTGCAAGTTGCTGCCATATCCACTGCACGGCCGCTACGTGGTGATCGTCAGTGGTGCGTACAAAGTCGGTATATTCAGCACCAACCTTTTGCATCAATGTGACAAAATTACCAACCATTTGGTCGGTGTAGGCTTTGGGATCAAGTCCCTCTTCGGCGGCTTTTGCTGCGATTTTATTGCCGTGTTCATCGGTGCCCACTTGGAACCGTACCGCGCGACCATTCTGCTTTTGATACCTCGACCATATATCTGCCAGCAGGTAATCAAGCGCGTTGCCAATGTGGGGCTTGGCGTTGGCATACGGGATCGCGGTGGTGATGTAAAGATTTTTTCCCATTGGGGATTATTATAACAGATATGGAGTATAATGATATCTTATGGAAAGAAGGGTAAATGTACGAGGTATCGTTATTGACGAGAACGGGCGTATCTTTGCGGTCAAACATCGTGACCACGCAACCGGCGAAGAATCGACATTTTG
>CAZCYG010000035.1:5590-7727 GCA_964502795.1 uncultured Candidatus Saccharibacteria bacterium
TTTTGCCAGCTTTTTTGCAGACAGTTGGCATCCAGCACCATCATATCGCCACGTCCCAGCCTGTATTATTTGTCAATAATTTGAACGAGCAATAATGATACTACTTGATCCCAGACATACAGATTTGGGATCATACCTGCGACCTGATATTATGATATTCGATGAGCGTTGATCCACAACTATATCTTAAAGTCAGAAAAGCAAGAAGATGGGTCATATTGGGGGCAGTCTTATTGTTACTGTGGCTTACTGTTGGACGCGCATTATTAGGATCTATCGGCTGGTTGATTTTCTTGTTTTTTATATACCCGTTTCCACTGGCGATACCTACTGTATTCATTATATTGTTTATTATATTGGCAAAAAATATCAAGCCCATCTCCAAGTCTAAGACAGGCTCCATCCTAACAAGAGGCGACAAGGCAAGTCTCTACTCACTGTACATCTCAGTCTTCCTGTTCGGATTTTTCTTGGTAGATTTTGGAGATGTCCCCAATACGTCGGTATCCGTAGCAACAGTTATTTTTGGAAGAGACTTCATAAATCTATCTGGAACTTTCTCTCTTGTATTTTTCTTTTTATCCTTAGCTTTGTACATCTATTCAATAATAAAATTATTCATAAGCAACCGTAAGTATAGCTTGCCATTAGTCGGCTCGAGTGTGCTGAGCTTACCCAAAGTAGACAAGACTTAGCCAATCAGTAATCGACAGCTCCTCTGCGCGTGCATCAGCAGATATCCCAACGGCCGCTAGTAGCTTTTCTGTGTCTTGTTTTGAAATGCCAAGACCTCCGGACAATGACGACCGGAGTTTTTTGCGTCTCGCTGAAAAGCCGGCTTTGACAATGCGGAAAAAGGCTTTTTCCTGATCAAACGCGACAAGCGGTTGCTTGCGAGTCTTTAATATTACCACCTGACTATCGACTTTTGGCGGTGGGGTGAACAGTTCGGCAGGTACGACATCGCCCAGTGATGCATCAGCATACACCTGGGCACTGATGGCCAGGATGGACATGTCACCAGGACGAGCCGCGATGCGTTCGGCGACTTCTTTTTGCACCAAAAGTACTGTGATCGACGGTTTATTGTCTGCCGTCATAAGCTTTTGCACGATTTTGCTAGTGATATAGTACGGCACATTAGCCACAACCTTGTAACCGGCTGGTAATTGTGATAAATCGAATTGCAAAATATCCTCATGTACCACAGTCAGATTTTTGCCTGGGAATTGCCCGGGCAATTTGCGCGCCAGATCTGGATCAAATTCTACTGCGATCACTTTGTCTGCGCGGCGCAACAATTCAGAAGTGAGCGTCCCTAGCCCCGGCCCGATCTCGAGCACCGTATCATCTGGTTGTACGTCAGCACAATCGGCAATATGCTCCAAAACGGTACGGTCACGCAACCAGTGCTGGCCAAGTGATTTATTAGGAGCGGTCATACGTACCTTCGTACTGCATAGTACCGTTTGTCATTTGTTCAAGGAGTTTTTGCATATTATTCGACAGTTTTAGATTTGCCATATCATCAATTGAAAAAGCACGAATGTCATCAAATGTCTCGGGTTCGCATAGCCGAAAAGTTCCATTCGTCACATGCGCGCCGAACCACACATAGGTGTATGTTATGTCATTCTCGATAAACTGCGTATCACCCAGCTGCCGATCAATAGCAACATCAACCCCGAGTTCTTCGTGCAGTTCGCGAATTGCCGCCTGTTCCGCTGATTCGCCTGGCTCTACTTTGCCGCCAGGCAATTCCCACTGCGTCACACCTTTTTTGTTACGATGAAGCAAATATACACACCCTGCTTCATCGACAATAACACAGCCAGCTAGCTTGATAATCATAGTCACAGTATATCACCGCTGTCGGCATTAACGGCCATCGCCGTCAGTCCAGTCCGTTGCCAGGTCAAACCCATGCGGATAACGCGCCGCAAAACCACCGGTATCATATACCTTACCCAGTCCCATACTCGTTTCGACAATCGAACATCGTGGGTAATTACCCAGATTTGCTGCTACTAATATATAGCCGTCCTTGTCGACCTTGGCACCATCGGCACGAATAGTATACACGCCGCCCCCACCAGCGCCCATAACAATACTCATATTGAGATCGTAATAGGTTTCG
>CAZCYG010000036.1:0-7706 GCA_964502795.1 uncultured Candidatus Saccharibacteria bacterium
CAATTAGAAGAGTGTTAGCTACCGAAGGGTGAGCGCTTTGAGGTGCCGCATGATGACTTTACATCAGGCAACCCAACTCAGATCCGTCGCAAAGAAGCATCAAATCTCACATTTGCCTGGTCCATGATCGTGCCACGAGAACTGAGTGACGAAGAATCCGATGCAATGAACTGTCTGGACCATATTCTGACGGGAACGATGCATTCGCGTATCTATGGCGCCGCACGCAAGCGTGGACTAGCCTATGACATGTTTAGTGATACGTCCGTCGGTTTTCATGATTCGTCGTGGGATTTTGGTGGTCAGGTCAATTTGGACAGGGCAGACGCGCTGTTTGATATTATCGTGCGCGAGTTGCGCGCGGTGCTGGACGGTACCATTAGCGAAGCAGAGATTGATGCTGCCAAATCATACGCACTTGGTCGTCATCAGATGGGTGCGCAAACAGTATCTCAAATCAGTAATTTTTATACGACTCGGTATTTTGCCGATGGTGTGGTCAAAGATTATGAAAAAGTCCCTGACTCGATCAAAAACACGACACGAGAATGCATGATTAATACGGCCAGAGACTTTATTGGTCATGAGATCAATGTGCTTGCAGGCGTAAGCTCGGGTGAACGTAGTGAACTCACTAGTCTGAATGACAAGCTTGCCACGCTGTTCGAAAAAGCGTAAGCGATGTATATTGAAAATAATTACTAATTATGATATAATATAATTATGTCGCATGATACACATAAACATCAATCATATTCACAGAACTACATCGACCGCTTCACTGAGCAAAGGGTACTGAATGATGCGAAGCTCACACGTAAAGGTGCTCGTTATGTTTTGGGACACTTTACCATTACGCCTGAGCAGAGGGATGAAGCGCATGCTACCATGAGAAAAAATCTTGTAGAGAGTCATGAGGAGCTTTCCTTGACAGCAGCTAGTGAGATGTCGCCAGGAGAGTTAGAACGCATAGCCTACAAGAATATCTGGAAAGTCCTGCTCCTGGATGCAGATAGAAAGGGGTACGAATACGACGACGATAATTCCGCTCGGTTAGTACGATTTGCGACTACCTTTGCTCAAGACATGGGTATAACCCTTGATGATCATGGTACAGGGTATGTAGATTTTATACTTGTAGGCAAACAGCTCAGACAAAGTGAGCTTTATCAACGTGCGGTTACGATGAGTCTCGACGGCAAGCATATAGGGATCAGCAAAAAGCCTGTAAGATATGACAGTAGTCTACCGAGTACCAGGGCAGATGAAGCAATCGTAGATATTCAGATAGCAAGCGGTCGAAATACAGAGCGTTTTTCTGGTAGAGGAAGTAGGCTATCGAGATATGGGTCTCAAGAAACTACCTTAGACGAAAAGGTTGAAATTATTAATTTATTGGATCGCCTAGGTGCTGGAGGTAGAGACATTAACACAGCGATTACCTCAAGCAATAGAGCTGTCTTTAAACGCATAAGACCATATAGGCAATAAATCACTAGAAAACATCGTATAATAAACGTATATGAATATCGCAATTCTTGGTTATGGTGTCGAGGGCGAAAGTGTCTACAATTATTATCACAAAAAGTATCCGGATGCGTTTTTTACTATATACGACAATAATGAGCAAACGAAAAATCCGTTGCCTGATGGTGTTAAATTCGTAGGTGGTATTAAAGATTTCAAAGGAATCAAAACGGATATAGCGATAAAAACACCTGCAATTCCACCGTGGAATGTCGAGGTCACTGGAGAAGTCACTTCAGTGACGCGTGAGTTCCTGAAAAATTGTCCCGCACCAGTTATTGGTGTTACCGGGACAAAGGGCAAAGGCACAACGGCTAGTCTTATTAAATCGATCCTTGATACAGCGGGTAAAAAAACATGGTTGGTCGGCAATATTGGTGTCGGTGCGTTTGACGTGCTGGACCAAGTCAGTCCCAACGATATCGTTGTGTATGAACTCAGCAGTTTTCAGTTGTGGGATAGTGATGTTAGTCCGTATGTAGCGGTGGTGCTTGGTATTGAGCCGGAGCATTTAGATGTTCACAAAGATTTTGATGATTATATTAATGCCAAGAGCAATATAACGAAACACCAACAGCCAACAGATGTGGCTATATACAAATACACGAATGAGTATTCAGCGGCGATCGCAGCCGCGTCGCCGGGTAAGCGCATCCCGTACTTATATGAAGCAGGTTCATATATCAAAGACGGATATTTTTATTTTGGTGATCAAAAAATTTGTGCAACTGATGTCATGCGTATTCCTGGCGATCATAACAAAGAGAACGCCTGTGCAGCCATCGCTGCGGCGTGGCAGTGGGTTCAGGATCCAGCAATTATTGAAAAAGGTTTGTCAGAATTTGAGGGATTGCCATTCCACATTGAATTGATCCGTGAGCTTGATGGAGTCAAGTATTATAATGATAGCTTTTCGACAGCACCAGCGGCTACCCGGGTGGCGCTGAAGGCGATCCCAGATCCTACGCTGCTTATCGCTGGCGGCTATGACCGTGGTTACAATTACAAGGAAATGGCGGACGTGATCTTGGAGCAGCAGAACGTTAAAAAAGTGCTGCTTATTGGCCAGACCGGTCCCAAAATAGCGGAATATTTGCCGAAAGAACTGTATGAAATAAAGGATGATTTTCACGATACTGTCAATCGGGCACGGGAGCTTGCAGAAGGGGGCGATGCTGTACTTCTGAGCCCTGGTTTTGCCAGTTTCGGCATGTTTCCTAA
This sequence comes from uncultured Candidatus Saccharibacteria bacterium, assembly GCA_964502795.1. Classification (GTDB taxonomy): domain Bacteria; phylum Patescibacteriota; class Saccharimonadia; order Saccharimonadales; family Saccharimonadaceae; genus UBA2112. The sequence continues at coordinate 2,749 of CAZCYG010000036.1, forward strand.
CTTTACTGTACGCGGTCAGCAATTTACCGAACTGGTGGAGCAATTATGAGCCAATTTATATTTGAGGGCTATTCGTTTGATCAAGAATCAAAAAAGGCAGAATTCCGTTATAGCTATGATGGCGAGCGATTATTCCAGGAGTCGTGCATATTCGATCATGTTGATGATTCGTATGACGTAGACATGTTAGAGCGGGCAATGCGACTAGCATTTTTGCTTGTCGGTACGTCATATTACAAGACTTTTGCTTCTCATGATGTCACTATAAAACCCTTCCAGATTGATGAATGGCAAGCGACATTTTTGAATAATGTCTATCAGGAAGGACTCAGTCAGTTTGCATTTGAAAATGATTTGACTAGAGACGATTTGGTACATTTTACGGCGACGGGTGAACCAGTGATGGCTACTAATTATGACGGACAAGGAATCCTGTCATTGCAGAGTGGTGGTAAAGATTCGCTACTAACAGCAAAATCATTACAGGAACGGTCAATTGATTTTACAAGTATGTATGTATCAAGCACGATGACTCATCCGTCAATCATCGACCGTGTAGGTACTGATCTGGCGTTCGTGCAGCGTACGATTGATAGAGAAGCATTGATGCAGGCAAACGATGATGGTGCTAAAAGTGGTCATGTGCCGATAACGTTTATCCTGACGTCAATTGCGGTTATTCAGGCTATCATCACCAACAAAAGTACGGTGTTGTTATCGATCGGGCATGAAGGTGAAGAGCCGCATCACAAGGTAGGCAATCTGGATATCACTCATCAATGGTCAAAGACGTGGACCGCTGAGCAGCTGATGAGCGACTATATAGCGAGATATATTTCGCCAGACATTCATGTTGGATCAGCGCTGCGTAAATACAGCGAACTACGCATCGCAGAGCTATTTGCGAAGAAAGCATGGACTGAATATGGTCGTGAGTTTAGTTCATGCAACAGGATCAATTACCAGCAAGGAACAGATAATACGACGCTTAAATGGTGCGGTGAGTGCCCTAAGTGCGCTAATTCATTTTTGCTATTCGCGCCGTTTGTCCAACCCGATGAACTCAAGAGTTTATTTAATGGACAAGATCTGTTTGCGAAACCATTACTAATTGACACATTTAAAGGCCTACTGGGTATCGATGGTGTCGCAAAACCTTTCGAGTGTATTGGCGAGATTGATGAGTTACGACTGGCGTATCATCGTCGACTGCCTGGCTATGCTGAGTTACCATTTTCAGTACCCGAATCCCACTTTGACTATCTGTATGAATACCCAGTGCAATCATGGACAACAGAACTGGCGTAAAGAGTACTGTATAATTAATAATTATGCAGCCACTAGAAAAACGTATTGCCGTACTTAAGGATGAGGTGGAGACGGCGTACGGACAACTACGTATTGACGACAAAGCGCAGCAACTCTCGGTACTGGATGATGAATTGGCCGTACCTGAAGTATGGAATAATCCAGCCGATGCACAGGCAAAAAGTAAACAGCAAGCTGCTCTCGGTGCGATGGTACAGCCATGGCAAACACTTCGTGCGCAAGTAGACGACATTACGGAATTGATGAGTCTGGGTGATGATAGTTTGCTCGCAGAGTTTGAGGGCCAAATTGCTGCTATGGAGCAAGAATTTACCGAACGTAAAAAAGAGCTACTGTTTGGCGGGCAGTATGACGATCATAATGCCATTGTGCGTATCAGCGCGGGTGTTGGCGGTACTGACGCACAGGATTTTGCTGAAATGCTCGAGCGTATGTATTTGCGTTGGGCAGAGCGTGCGGGTATGGACACGACACAGGTCGAAAGATCTGCGGGCGAGGAAGCAGGGATCAAGACAAGCGTGTTTGAGATTGCTGGCCCCTATGCTTATGGCAAATTACGGAGCGAAAACGGCGTGCACCGTTTGGTCCGCTTAAGTCCATTTAACAGTGATAATTTACGCCAGACGAGCTTTGCGCTCGTAGAGGTATTGCCGCAGATTGACACACCAGACGAAGTCGTGATTGACGACAAAGACCTGAAGATTGATGTCTATCGTGCGGGTGGCCATGGTGGGCAGAGTGTGAACACAACCGACAGTGCTGTACGAGTAACGCATATTCCAACAGGTATCGTGGTGGCGATTCAAAATGAACGAAGCCAGTTGCAAAATAAAGAGACTGCTTTGAAGATTTTGCGCTCCAAGCTGGCGCAGTTGCAACTAGAGCAGCATGCGGCGAGTGTGTCTGAACTGCGGGCAGGCGAGTCGGCCAACTGGGGTAGTCAGATTCGTAACTACGTACTGCACCCGTATACGTTGGTCAAAGATACACGGACAAAGTATGAGGAAAAAGACCCGCAGGCGGTACTCGACGGCAAAATCGATGGATTTATGACAGCCTACCTTGAAGCAAACTTGGGCTAACATTGTAAAATTTTACTAAATATGCTATAATAATACTATGTCTAAAGAATTGTCCGGGACTGAGAGCTCGGTTGATTTTGATCCGCATCGCATGTTCATAGCGAATATACCGACGCTTGTCTCAATGGCAAGGTCAGCTGCAATGCATTCGGCGTTCTCTTATCGGGGATTTAAAGTTGGTGTAGCGGCTCAGGGTCATTACGACGAAACAGGACAAATAGATATCGTTAGTGCTGGTAATTTAAAACCAAAAGAGTATGAAGATAAGATATGCGCGGAGTCTATTGCTCTTCACAAATTGGACAAAACAGGGATGCAAAAAGTGACGGGACTTGTCATCGTTGCAACCACGGACCGTAAACAAATTGCCGAGGTTAATCAAGGTTTGGCTACGCCAACACTTCCTCCATGTTATGAATGTCAGCACGGAGTCTGCACTCATCACAAACTGATGCGTGATAATTCATTGATCGTTACAGCTGGTATGGGAACGGAACCTCAAAATGATATCTTTCAAGCATATCTTAATAGTGAATTGTTAAACTATTTCAAACACGATAATCATGAACCTCTATTCGACAATGTCCACACGTTTGATAATTGGGTAGAGAGATTGGTTCGTTACGATCATCTAACTGTCGCCGAACGTGTATGGCCGGGTAAAAAGCCGCGTTCACATGCCGTCCTAGCACGGATGGCTCTCAATACAGATCTTGCCGCGTAAGCTGTACCTTCAGCTTGGAATCATCCAACTTATGCTATAATATGGCAAGTAATGATTTTGTTAGATAGGGTTACCAAGTCGTACGGCAAGGATATGAAGCCGGCGTTAAATCGTATTAGTCTGCATGTTGATCCGAAAGAGTTCGTGATCATTGTTGGTACGAGTGGCGCGGGTAAATCAACACTGCTGAAGCTGCTGACTCGTGAAGAAAAGCCCACGAGCGGCAAGATTGTTGTTGGCGGCATTGACTATGACACGCTCAAAGATAAACATATTCCATTGCTACGCCGCAAAATCGGTGTCGTGTTCCAGGATTTTAAGCTACTGCCACAGCGCACAGTATATGAAAACATTGCGTTTGCACTCGAAATAGCGGGCATGACTAACCGTGAGATCAAGAACACGGTTCCAAAAGTCATCGAGCTGGTCGGCCTGACTGGTAAGGAGAAAGCTTTTCCGCATCAGCTCAGTGGTGGTGAGCGCCAGCGCGTCGCGATTGCCCGTGCCGTGGTGCGACAGCCCAAGATTCTGATTGCGGACGAACCGACAGGTAACCTGGATCCAAAGCATAGCTGGGATATCGTGCGCCTACTCGAAAAGATTAACAATTACGGTACGACTGTACTACTGACAACGCACAACGTCGAAATCGTCAACAAATTGAAACGCCGGGTGATCACCATTGAACATGGCAAAATTACGTCTGATCAGGCGCAAGGGAGTTATCGTCAGTAATGGCAAAAAAATCTGAACCACGAGCGCTGACGCAAAACCGTAACACGCGCCGCAAATGGTTGACGTTTGTTCGTATGTGCCGCTACGGCATCAATAACTTTAGCCGTAACACCTGGCTGACGATCGCGGCGACTGCCGTGATGACGATTACACTGCTGATTATCTTTATGACGCTCATTGCGCGGCAAGTATTGGTTGATACGGTCGACGATATCAAAAACAAAGTTGACATGTCTATCTATGTCCAAACGGATACCACTGCCGATCAAGCAGCTGCTATCAAAAAAGAAATAGAGAAATTATCGTCAGTCGTATCTGTTACATATACGAGTCCTGAACAGGCGCGAAAAGATTTTGCACGCGACAACAAAAGTGACATCGAAACGCTCGAGGCACTCAATGAAGCAACGAACAAGCTACCCGGAACATTCCGTGTCAAAATTAAGGACATCAACAATCCGTCCGAACTGGACAAATTCGTCAAAACGAATGAACTGTACAAAAAACATGCCGATCCTAATCGCGCACCATCGTTCAGTGGTGAACGTCGCAGCGCTATCCAAAACATAGGCATGGCCGTACAATTTGCCGAGCGTGCCGGACTGGTTGCAAGCGTGATATTCATTGTTATTTCATCCCTGATCGTCTTTAATACGATCCGTATGGCTATATTTAATCGCAAAGAAGAAATCCAGATGATGAAACTTATTGGTGCCGATCGCAGCTTTATCAGAGGACCATTTGTTGTCGAAGCGGTCGTCTACGGCTTTATTGCAGCGGTCTTGGCGACGATACTGGGGGTAGCGGCACTGTATGGAATGAAAGACAAATTGGCAGACTATCAAATTTCAATTGTCGGTACCATTGATACCGTCACGGTTTATATCGGTCTTGTCCTGCTGGGAATGATTCTGGCCGGATCTGCAATCGGTGTGGTATCGTCGTTACTCGCGACACGGAAATATCTCAAAATTTAGCATAAGCACATTGACGTCGCCACGCGTCTGTATTACGATGGGAGGGAATATGAAACAGCGGTCCACCACACCAGCTCGGCCACGCATGACGACTAGGGTTACTCTGGTCTC
>CAZCYG010000037.1:0-7505 GCA_964502795.1 uncultured Candidatus Saccharibacteria bacterium
TGGTTCGCCATACGACGCGTTTTTGTATTATATGAATGCCATCCGTGACGTTCGCCTGCGTCTTATGCACAATCATCAGCTGGGCGGTCTGAACGAAGGGGACGGTTCCTAGTATGTTACCGGGTGGGATATTATCAGGGGGATCCGATGTCTAGGCCGATTGTCCTGTCAAATGGCGAGCTGCAGGTTGGTTTGAATGATTATGGTCTGGTACATGATTTTTATTATCCCTATGTTGGATATATGAATCATTCAGCGGGTCCCAAAACTCGTCATCGCGTGGGAGTATGGATCGACGGACGAATCAGCTGGTTGGATGACGAAGGCGAATGGACGTTTACTTTTCGCTATCCACAAAATGCATTGATTGGACACACGATTGCCAAAAATGAATCGATGCAGGTTGTACTGGAAATGGACGACTGCGTTGATGCGCATATGAGTGCATTTTTGCGCAATATCCATGTCGTTAATCTGTCAGATCAGCCACGCGAAATCAGACTGTTTATGCATCAGGCATTTGTGATTGACGACTCAAAAAGCAATACGGATACCGCGCAGTATTTGCCCGACAGTGATGCAGTATTACATTATCGCGGTCGCAAAGCATTTATCGTCAGTGGCACACATAACGGCGAACCATTTGATCAGCATAGTGTGGGACTCTTTGGCATTGAGAACCACGAGGGAACGTATCGTGATGCTGATGACGGCGAATTATCAAATGGCAATGTTGAACATGGCCGTGTTGATTCGACGATACGATTTAAACTACAGGTTAAAGGACATAGCTCCGAGAGAGTGCATTATTGGATCGCGGTCGGTACATCTACCCGCGAAGCGTTATATATTGACAAACAATTGCGTCAGGACGGATTTGGCACGCGCATCGAAGAAACGGCGAAATGGTGGCATAAATGGCTGCAGCCAGCAGTTGAAACAGCCAAAAACATTGATCCCAAATATTATGCGTCATTTTTGCATAGCACGATGATCATCAAATCCCAGATTGATAAGCGCGGTGCGGTAATCGCCAGTACTGATAGCTCCATGTTGAAATATTCGCGCGATGGCTATGCGTACTGCTGGACACGCGATGGTGTCATGGTGTTGTGGCCGCTGGTTCGAATGGGATATACCGAAGAACCGTATCGGTTTTTTGAGTTTTGCAAAAAAGTCATGCACCCATCGGGTTATCTGATGCATAAATACAACGCCGACGGCGGTCTGGGCGCTAGCTGGCATTCTTATATCCACCCTGGCGGGATTGTTGCGCCGCCTATCCAGGAAGATGAAACGGCGCTCGTGGTGTTTCTGTTCGCACAATTTTACGAAATGCACAAAGATATCCGCTTGCTTCGCGATTTTTATAGTACGATGATCAAGCCAATGGCCGACTGGATGGCCGAGTATCTGGACGAAACAACTGGATTACCCCGACCAAGTTATGATTTGTGGGAAGAAAAGTTTCTGACGACGACATTCACGACGGCAACGGTATATGGCGCATTGTTGGCTGCTGCTGATCTGGCGGATGATGCCAACGATAAAAAGAGTGCTGTCAGGTGGCGCACGACGGCCGAAGATATTCATGGATACGCACGCAAATATCTGTACAATGACAAACGCAACGCATTTTACAAAGGATTTTTGGTGAAGGACGGCCAGATTGACTACGACCAAACAGTCGATGCCAGTAGCATCTATGGATCATTTATGTTTGGATTGTTCTCTACTCATTCGACCGAATTACAGAAATCGGTCCAGACATTCATTGATCTGTTTCCTCCGGCAAACGGCATCGTGGCGTTTCCTCGTTACGAAGACGATAGTTATAGGCGGGTTGATCGTACGGCGCATGGCAATTGGTGGTTTATCACAACCCTATGGATTGCTCAATATTCGTTAGAGACAGACAACACAGAGCTGGCAAATACAATTTTGTCATGGGTGCATGATAGAAGTATGCAGACAAGTATTTTGGCTGAACAGGTCAACCCACTGGACGGATCGCTGATTTCTCCGTCTCCGCTCTCATGGAGTCATGCCGAATATTTGTCCACCCTACTTGACACGGCAAGGTAACACGATGGATATACAGGAAAAACCGAAACTACTGTCACGTATCAGGAGTAGTCTATCACCGAGTGCGGCGCATCGCAAAGCAGTGATTGATTTTGCTAAGCGGCATGATCTGGTGTACTTCAGCTCGGTGCGATCAGATGATGTACCCGTGATCCGAGGGTCAACGGCTACGGCAAAGTATGTCGATAATAGTTATAGTATTGGTACGCATGCAGGATATGATATGGCGCTTGTCGATAGAACCAGTGTGATCGAGTATGAAAATTACCCGACATCAACACATAGGTGGTACGTCATTCAGATTGATCTGCACTCGGCTCGTGATCTGCCGTATATTTTTGTCGGTACACGACAACAAACGAAGGCGTATTATGCTCGTGTACTGGTGTCACATCGTCAGACAGGCTATATATCACCTGACGTGCTTGCTGCCTACGGCGCGACATTTCACAGTCGCTATGCAATTATCGGGTCGCCTGCCGATATTCCAATCATTCATCGGTTGCTAACTGATGATATCGTACATTCGATCGCGACTCATCGTTATCCATTTGCTGTCGAAATCGAGGGTAGCAATCTATCGGTTATTACCGAAGCCCTAGCGCCAAATCAGCAGCTTTTGAATAAGCTGCTGCATTATGGATTGTGGTTTGCCAAACAAATTGACGAACGACTCGTCTAGGCTTACGATTTTCGTGCTTTGACTTCGTTGCGACCCAGACTCTTTTTGGTTTCAGTGTATGTTGTGTGTTTGCGTGCAATCGGATCGTATTTCTTCAGGCTGATCTTTTCGGTCTGAGTTTGTGAATTTTTGGTCGTGTAGTATGTACGGTGGCCGGTCAGGTCACTTACGAGTCCAATTAATTTACGTTTTGTTGCTTTTTTAGCCATAGTTAACTCACTTATTATTTACAATTGTATCTACTGTAGCACAAAAAACATGCTTTGGCTAGAGGTCGAAGGGCCTTTCGTGCACTATTTCGTAAATGCTATATTTGTGATATAATATACATAGGAACCGTCGAGAGAGGATATGGAATGAGTGGGTCGTTGAGTCATCTCATTACGATGACGACAGATAGGGCGGGAACTCTGCAGCTAGGAGTTAACCTGCCGGACGGGTTGGTTGTGTCTGCATGCGACAACAAGTGTCGCGCAGACCAGAAGTCGCTTGTCATGTTGGTCCTCCGAAACCCCAACTGCGTTGCGTTGATCCAAGAGGTCTACGGCGAGCAAGTTCCGGAATGGGAGGTTTTGTGGGGTCGCATGAGTAACATCGCGCGGACCAGCTAGGCGTCCCTTCGCCCCCGACCGGATATGATGCAAGGCGTCTCCGGACTACCGGGGGCGTTTTGCATGAGAGTGGCGAGTAGTCAACAGAGGTAAAAACAGCTATACTAAGTGTATGAATAATTCACAAAAACTCGAGGGAGCCAAACTAGAAAATTTTGAACCACAAGCCAGCATGGCTGATCTGCAAATTATTGATGTATCGGTCGGTACCGGTGACGAAGTGCCACAGGGTGCGACGATTACCGCACATTACACCGGCGCGTTGGTCAGTGACGGCACGATTTTTCAGTCGAGTCATGATTTTGGCGATGCCATAACCTTTCCACTGAGCGGTGTGATTGCTGGTTGGACACAGGGTGTCCCCGGTATGAAAGTTGGCGGCGTACGACGACTTGTCATCCCTGCCGCCCTGGCCTATGGTGCCAGTAGTCCGTCGCCGAATATTCCGCCAAACAGTGATTTGGTGTTTGATATCGAGCTTGTTGCGATCGAGAAATAGCTCTAGTTTAAATGACATCTTGTAGATATCTTTGTAGTACAATCGCATGATTAAGTTTGGGATCTTTGGCTGCGTAGACAAGCGTCAGAGTGTTATACTGGGCAGCTCTCTCGAGCAGCTCCTTTGCAGAGGTGGTTTGCTGCAGTTCTAGGGTGTAGCGTGCGCTGAATTCTTCAAACTTTTTAGGATCGTGATCAAACCATTTGCGTAGCTCAGTGCTTGGTGCTATATTTTTATCCCATTCGTCTATCTGTAGAGCTGGCTTTTTAACTCCGCGTGGCCATAGACGATCGACAAGTACGCGATAACCATCGACAGTTGTGGCTTGGTCGTAGGCGCGTTTGATTTGTATATTCATATTTTTATTTTACACCTATGACTTGTGGTGCAGATATGACAGATATGATTTCGTGTCGAAACCTGTCCCGGTCCCGACGTTGTCGGATATGGCCGGGACAGGCCGTTTGGTTATAAAAGGGACGTACCGTTGGTGCGTGCGACGATCACTCCGCCGATAACGCTGCTGTCAATGTTGCTGCCGTCGCGAATTGCGCTAGCAATCCAGCCTTCGGTGATCGGATTGCTAGCTCCGATGTTCACACGTTCGATAGCGGCACCGTAGCGGGCAAATTCCTCCTTGCATTGCTCGATGAACAGATGTTTGACCCGTTCTGCGTCCGCAATGTATGTATCTGCGCCCAGCTGTTCCAGGATTTGACGGAACACCTCTTTGGCGATGCCATTCAGTGTGCCTTCGACATCCTGGGTCGACAAGTCCCATAGGAACATGTCGGCGACGCGGATGACTAGCTGGATTGGCTGTCTGGTACCGCGCGATTGCCCTGGCCACTCCACAATTACATCAAAATCGATGTTTTTGGGCGTGGCGTCCATCTTGACAAAGCTTAGCACCGTGAATGGTACTCTGAAGTACCGCCCAGGACCGTAGCGCTTCGGCTCGCCGTATTCCAGCTGCAGGTGCGGCTGGTTTGAGAGTGGGCCTTTGCGCAGTTCGCGCACCTTGCGCCGGTTGATCTGTCGCTCCTTGCGGCGTTTCCATCTGCTTCCTTCGCCACTGTCCTTGTAGATGAACTTTGCCCGACCGAACATCATGCGGTAGGCTTGCTCATTCGGACCGACGACTTCGCTGCATTTCCAGATCAGTATCAAGACGGCGCCAACCACGGCACCGATGACAATTCGTGGAATCCGCCATGGGCTCGGCTCGCCGATGACAAATTCGACGACCTTTTGTGCATCATCGAACATCAGGTATCGTCTCCTCACGATGTACTGGTGCAAACCCCGGTGGCTGCATCTGGCCATAGTCTAGCAGCTGGAGTAATCTTGCGCAACGTTTTTGGCGAGGTCAATCATTGCTTTTTATAGATTTATGTATCATAATAAAGTTCCACTCATCGATTGATAGGAGGTGGCGGCATGACAGGTGCCGACCCAAAGGTAGTACGTAAACTGGATGACTTGGCCAGAGAACTGTTTGCGGAGCAGATTTCCGGTGACGCTGAAAAAGCCAGATTCAAGGCGGCGGAAGCAGCGCTCAAAGCCGAGCACGAAGCCAACATGGAGCCGATCCTGGCGGCAATGCGTCGGGCTGGTGCAAAGGTGTGGGAGCTGATTGAAAGCAACCGCGCCACGCTGATAGCCGCTAGTAAACAGTCCTTCATGACGGGCGCAGCGAAGTTTCAATTGCGGCGCTCATCAGTCAAGGTCAAGGTGGTAGACCCGGACGGTGTCATGAAGGTCGCTCGGCGGCTAGGGGTCATCAAGAAGGTCGCTAGCCCACCGCGCCGCACGTGGCGACTAGACAAGGACAAGTTCTTGTCTTGGCTGGACGAAAATCCTGAGCTGCGCGATCAGTTCGAGGAATTTCTGGAGGATACCACAGAGGGTCTGACCATCCAGCCCAATGGCACGTTCACCGTGTTCCACAACAAAGAACGTGTCTCACCTCCACCGGTCAAGGTCGAAAAGCCATAACAAGCTGGACCATGAGTCACCGCCCCCGCCGGGGGATGCCAAGCAGGCGTCTCCGGATACCGGGGGCGCTTTGCTTTTAATATCTTGTAATCAGGGCGTAACGGTGACACTTGAAGGGTCATGGTGTCGGGGAGTATAGTAAAAGTATAAGGATGTGGCCTATGAAAAAAATATTGTTCGTCATTCTCATCATCGCATTGATCGCAGCGACGGGTGCGGGAGCGTACTTTTGGCAGCAGCGGACAATCGACGATCTCCGCGCCGCAAACGATACATTGACGGCCAAAGTCAATCAGCTTGAAGCTGATTTGAATAAGCAGGATTCGGATAACGACGATTCCGATGATCAGCAACCAGCCGCCACGACGTATACATCCGAAAAAGGTGTTAAAGTTACTCTTACCTCACCTATAGCGGGTACAAAAGTCACCAGTCCGCTTACCATCACCGGCAGTGTTCCTGGATCATGGTCGTTTGAAGCTCAATTTTCAGTCCGTCTCATTGACGCCCAGGGTAATCTACTTGACGAAACCCCAGCCAAGCTGCAGGGCGACTGGATGACCGATAGCCTTGTGCCATTTACCGCCACGTTGCAGTTTGGCACTGGCGCCAGCCAAAAAGGCACGCTGGTACTGCTCAAGTCCAACCAGTCTGGATTGGCTGCCAACAACGACAGCGTCGTTATACCGGTGATGTTCTGAGAGGTAGCCAGGAGTTCGTTCACCCTCTTGGGGTGCTGGCGGCAGGCTGAGTGTTAAACCCTGAGCTGAAACTGAGCTTATAAAGTCTCAGCTCATATCAATTACAGACTTTTATAGTATTTTTCAATCTTCTTTACCATCAGTTTGCGTCGCACTCGCAAGTATTCCGCGTAGTTCTCGACATTCATTGTCTCAAACCCATTGGGTATACAATTTTGTTCAAGGTTTTTGCGTAGCCGTTCCTGATCAAAAATTTTTCCAATCGGATGTTTCTTATCAAAATCACCGTTTTGTGCCTGTTGCCAAACAATACTCATATAATCGCTCGGCTTCATCTTGCCAATTTGTATATTTGTGCTCCTTTCCATATACACAAAATTGGCTATTTGATTATAGTCATAGCGATCTGGCTTGCCATTGTTTTTCAGATAGTCATAGGGAAATGTGTGGTGTATGTCACCCTTGATATCCAGTATTGCTCGCATCGAAGCGTCCCCCAGAAATCCTGTGTCACCGAAGTACACCTGTGCCGCAAAAAACGTGTTGAGATATGGATGCTGTTGACTTGCCTTATCAAAGTCATTCACAAGTGCCACTTCCCAGAATTGCTGAGATAGGTCGCTTGCTTCGACTTTTTGTAGATATTTTTCGACGCGAGTACGTTTAAACTCTTTGACGTCTCGGTCAATTGTTGTTTCGGGTGATGAGGAGTAGCGACTCGTGAGTACGCTCATAACAAACCATTTTGCTACCGTTTTCTTTATGATGCCCGGGTTCGAACCGCTCTTCTTCATAAGCAAATATACGACGTATGCGTAGTTGAGGGCATTTTTTGAACCTATCATGCGCCGATCTATAAAGCCCGTAGATTCAATAATCTGTAGAAAATCAGTATAACTGCTTTTGTCGACAAATTTCAGCACGGCATC
>CAZCYG010000038.1:0-7449 GCA_964502795.1 uncultured Candidatus Saccharibacteria bacterium
CACGTTTTACCGACGATCCCATTGACGAACAATTGCTGCGTGAAATTATCGACTCACCCCATCACGAACAAATTGTTGCGCGTGAGGATGGTCGGATCGTTGGTGCCGCAACACTTACTATCACTATCGGTACCGGCGCGGGACGCAAAGCCTATCTGGAAGATTTTGTCGTCGGACCCGACACACAGGGCAAAGGTGTCGGCAGTGCTATCTGGAGCGAAATCATAAAATGGTGCAGCGAACACAACGTCAGCCTGTTCTTTACATCAAACGCCAAAAAGCAGGCCGCACACAAGTTTTACCTCAGTCACGGCGCAACAATTCGTGACACAACTGTGTTTCAGTGGAAATCCGAAAAATAGATTCGAAACTGTATAATAGTTGCTATGACAGAAATTGAGTTTGGTAAACAACTACGCGCAACCGAGACGCCAATCGATGGACTCGTCGTTTATGATCTGACTGTTCACGGTGACAATCGCGGCTGGTTCAAAGAAAATTGGCAGCATGAAAAGATGACGGCAATTGGTTTGCCTGATTTTGGACCAGTTCAGAATAACTTTTCGTTCAACGATAAACGCGGCGTTGCTCGCGGTATCCATGCAGAACCCTGGGATAAATACGTATCACTTGGCGCAGGCAAGATCTTTGGGTTTTGGGTCGATATCCGCGAAGGCAGCGAAACATATGGCAAAGTATTCACAACTGAGCTTGACCCCAGCAAGGCAATCTTTGTCCCTCGTGGAGTCGCTAACGGCTATCAGACACTCGAAGACAACACCGTCTACAGTTACCTCGTGAACGACCATTGGTCACCTGACGGCCAGTATTCATTCGTTAGTATGTTTGACGAATCACTTGGCATCAACTGGCCCATTCCACTCGCCGAATGCGAGATATCGGACAAAGACAAAAAACACCCAAACTTCGCCGATGCAACACCTATTAAACCCAAAAAGATACTTGTCACAGGAGCAAATGGACAATTAGGCATGGCGCTGCGCGAGATATTCCCTGACGCTGAGTTTGTCGACCGCGAAGAACTCGACATTACGGGCGATATCTCATCGGCTCGCCGGTGGCGTGACTATAGTACTATCATCAACGCCGCTGCCTATACCGCCGTTGATGCTGCAGAAACACCCGAAGGTCGCCGCGCAGCATGGGCAGTCAACGGACTGGCTGTCGGCAATCTATCTATGGTCACCGAGGACAATGGCATAACGCTCGTTCACATATCATCTGATTATGTGTTTGATGGGACAGAGAAGGTCCATGACGAAAACGAATCATTCGCACCACTCGGTGTTTACGGCCAATCAAAAGCTGCTGGCGACACAGCCGTCGCGTATTCGCATCGTCACTACATCCTTCGCACCAGCTGGGTGATCGGTGAGGGCAAAAACTTCGTCCTGACAATGAAATCCCTGGCAGAACGCGACATTAAACCGAGTGTCGTCAGTGATCAAATAGGACGATTAACCTTCACGTCTGATCTCGCACATGGTATCAAGCATCTCCTCGACGCTAACGCGCCATATGGTACCTATAATCTGACAAATGATGGCGACCCCGCTAGCTGGGCCGACATTGCCAAGCTGGTCTACGAACAATCCGGCAAATCAGCAGACGATGTCACACCCGTCACGACCGAAGAATATTATGCGGGCAAAGAAGACATCGCTCCCCGTCCCTTACAAAGCACGCTCAATCTTGATAAGATAAAGGCTACGGGCTTTGTTCCGCGCGAGTGGAAACAAGCGCTTCAAGAGTATTTAGAAAACCACGTCGATTAGGTTGTGTATGCAAAGCAGTTTTCATTATGTCTACATACTCGAAAGTTTGCAGACAGGAAATTGGTATACCGGTTGCACATCTGATCTACGGCGACGAACCAGCGAACATAATAATGGAAAAAGTATCCATACAAAGGACAGAGGTCCATACAAACTTATCTACTACGAGGCTAGCCTGGACAAGAAAGATGCCTTTACAAGAGAACGATACCTCAAATCAGGAATGGGAAAAAGATATCTAAAGAATCGTCTCAAAGAGTATAATGGGAGTGACAGATGAATCCCGTTAGAACTCTGCAGAGGAGATATGGAATGAAGCGGAAAACTATCGCAGCAATATCGGACAAATTAAATTCAAATTCGTATGAGGAGTTCTAACGGGATGAAGGGAATTATTCTAGCAGGTGGATCGGGCACACGTCTCTGGCCTATTACCAAAGCGATCAGCAAACAACTCATGCCGATCTATGACAAACCAATGGTCTACTATCCGTTAACTACCCTGATGTCGGCCGGTATTACCGAAATCCTGATCATCACAACACCGGACGACCAATCATCATTTCAGCGCCTACTGGACGATGGATCACAATGGGGCATCAGTCTGCAATACGCCGTACAGCCATCGCCAGACGGCCTGGCCCAGGCTTTTATCATTGGCGAGGAATTTATTGGTGATGACAAAGTCGCACTCGTTTTGGGTGACAATATCTTTCATGGGCACCGGCTCAGCGAATCACTCAAAAAGTGTGTTGATCCTGATGGCGGTATCGTGTTTGCGTATAGCGTGTCCGACCCGGAGCGCTACGGCGTTGTAGAATTTGACGAGCAAATGCAAGCAATATCTATCGAGGAAAAGCCAACCGAACCGAAATCCAACTATGCTGTCGTTGGTCTATATTTCTATGACAACGACGTGGTAGATATCGCCAAAAACGTCCAGCCAAGTGAACGTGGCGAATTAGAAATCACCAGTGTCAACGATGAATACCTGAAACGCGGCAAACTAAAAGTGACAACCCTTGACGACGGCGACGTCTGGCTAGACACTGGCACAATCGACAGCATGACCGACGCCACTGATTACGTCAAAGTTTTGCAGAACCGTACCGGTCAGATTATCGGCAGCCCCGAAAAAATCGCTTATGAGGAAGGCTTCATTACCCGCAATCAACTTCAGGAACTTGCCGAACCGTTGAAAAAATCAGGATATGGCAGATATCTGCTCAGTCTTTAAGACAAATGAAGGAAAAACATAAAAAAATCGCGGTACAATTTGCACGCTATTTTGGCGTTGCCGGGATCGGATATGTTTTTGATTTCGGCACTTTGCTAGTACTTCACGAACTGCTGCATGTTCACTATCTAATCGCTGCAGCGACAGGGTTTATAGTAGGCTTAGTCGTTCTTTACGTCCTGAGCAACCTATACGTATTTAAAGATTCAAAAATAGGGTCGAAGTCGCTTGAATTCGGCATTTTCGCGCTTATTGGTGTCATTGGCCTAGGAATTTTGAGTGTATCAATGTGGACTCTTACTGGACTACTCGGAATTAATTACTTACTGTCAAAAATAGTCGGAACGATTTTCGTGTATACCTGGAATTTCTTTGCACGGCGTGCAATGTACCACAACTAAATGCTCTAGGGATGGGCACGAAGACACGCTCTCCCTTTTATGATACTCATTTACTCTCAAACCATTGATAGAATCTCCCCGAGAGTCTGATCGAAGGAGCGTCTACATATTTCTCAAATAACCATGCAGATACCGCGATTATCGGAACTGTCATAGAAATAGCGCCAACTGTAGCCAACTTATACTCAACAACTCTAACTAGCACAACAAAAATTGACGTGCTAACAACAAATAAAATTGGCAGATGCGTTAAATACAAAGAATACGTGTACTTCCCCAATCGACTTACTTTCGGGTTTTTAAAAAAAATGGATAGCCTAGGTACAGTAAGCACCGAAAAGACCACCATACCAGCCCCAAGAATCGTGTAATTAATAAGGTTAGCACCTACCGGAATACTCTTAATATACAGAAGATTATAAAAACCCCCTTGAGGATCAACTAACGGATACCCGCCAATGATGAGACCCCCAGCAAGAAAGACCCAGCCGATTAATTGTATTTTCTTGTTGAAGTAACGAGTGGCTAGCTCGCGCTTGTGGGCATATAAATCAGCAAAAATCATACCAATTACAAAGCCCATATACCAAGTATTCATAAAGACAAGTACAAGTATTATATAAGCAATCCATCTATGTTTAGCAGTCCCAAATAGTAGCAAAAAACCAAAAACGAGGAAAGATCCAATGAATTCATACTGCATTGTCCATAACACCGGATTATAGTGTCTGGCATCTAGGGTTGTAGTAAATATCTGCCACAAACCTTGATTTAACGCTACAAAAATATTTGGCTCAAACTGCCAGAGTGTAGATGACGCACCGGATTGAGTTATTAATTCGGTACTAGCTTTGCTCTGATGTAAATGTAGCGAAAGTATTACGAATACAATCATAATTGATACTAATGCTGGCAACATAAGCCTGAGGTATCTCTTTATCGCAAGCTTTTGAACAATCTCTATTCTTCTCGTCTGAAAAAAACCTATTGAAAGCACAAAGCCGCTTAAAACAAAAAAGATACTGACGGCAAAAACCCCCGACATAAGAACACCTACCGGTGTCCCAAAAACCACACTTTCAAACTGTCCATGAGCGACAGGAGCAAGGGGATGTCCTATGCCATAAAACATTGCAGGATAGAATATAACTAGCGCATGATATATGACTACAGCAATTGCGGCCAAACCACGCAAACCCTCAAGTTCCATAAATCTCTCATTAGAGGCTTTTTTCATCTTTATATCCATAAATCCTTTGCACAATATATCATGAATACTTCAGATACTTTTGCTGTGCGAAGATAACGGCTTGCTCGACACGATTATGATTCGTACCGTTGTCACCAGGTCGCATTTCAATCGATACCACATTGCCATATCCTATTTCTTTGAGAGCTAATGCCGCAGCCTCATGGTCAACATCATTCCGCGGCTCCACTTGTTCGAGCATTGGTGAGCTGATATGGAAATGCTGGATAAGATCATGGTATGCACGAATTGAATAAGGAATGTCGTCGCCGGCAAGCGCCATGCATGCGGTATCCAAATGAAGCCCGAACCCCGGATGGTTCACGGCTCGCACCAATTCAGCACCTTCTTTTGCCGTCGTCACAAAGTCACAGTTATACTGAGGTGCATTCGGCTCGATGCAAAAAACTACGTTATTTTCGCTGGCAGTTTTGGCAATCTCCATAAAGAATTCCTTCGCAATAGCAAAGGCTTCGTCATATGGCATATCACCGCGCTGCCGGTTTTTGGGAGATCCAAAGACCATTCTTTTAGCACCCATGCGACCGGCAAGAACAATGAAATCTTTAAGATACTGGAGGCATTCTACGCGGTTCTCTTCACTTTCAAATAATTTCAAATCCGGCCGTACGAACAACATTGATTGAAAAGCAACGACTTCAATTCCAAAGCCTTTCCACCACTCAACGACCTTTGCGGCATCTTCTGCAGACGCACCTGTCGGGTCGTCCCAGATTTTTGTCGGCGCCAACTCCACACTTTTCACACCGAGCGCCTTAAGTGTTTCAGCAATTTCGGGTTCTTCTTCTGGTTGCCATGCGATGCTTGATATTGCTAGATTCATATAACCATTATACCCGACGATTAAATCAAATAGCCGTTGCCGAGCGAACTCCAGATGGAGCTGCTCGGCAACGGCGCTATTTGACATCACTCCGAGGACATCCACGGCGCGCTGTCGCCTTCGTGACCCACTGCGACCGTTAGGTCGCACAGTACCAAGAAGGGTTCTATCGCAGACGTTCCAGTGAGGTTATGGTGGATGCCAGCCGGTACGGCGATTGAGTCGCCCGGCTTCACAACGTAGCGCACCTCACCCACCTCAATGATGCCATCGCCGGAGACGACGAAGAACTCTTCGTCGGCGCCGCGATGGTTGTGCTGGCCGCATGCCTCACCGAAAGGGTGAGAAGCTATGCTGCGACCAATCCGGTATCCGGCCGCAAAGTTCGCGAAGTGTGTCATTTTGGTCAGGTTCGGATTGCTCCTCACCTGCTCGATTGGCAACGAACCGGCAATGACACCGATCCGAACGATCGGCTTTTCCAGCCGACTGATACGAGCCATTCTTCCGCCTCTCAGGGTTGACTAACAGGATAGTATGGCAATATAAATATAGCATAAGTATTACAAAAAGTCAAGTAAACCGTAGTAACTCACTACCTTTGCAACCTAAAAGCAGGCTCCGTAAACTGTAAGTGTACTACCAATTACAGAAAGGAGGCCTGCTATGGCCTATTCTAGCAACCCTAACTTACCAAAAGCGAGAGCAATTGCCATGCAGCTGCTGGTGCGCGAGCAGCTGCCCGTGTACGTCGTGGCCAACCGCTGCGGCGTCAGCCGCAGTACCATCTGGCGCTGGAAGCGCAAGTGGGAGACGCTCAACGCGCATGTCCAGTTCGACAACCCCAACCGGCTAGGTCGGGCGTATAGCCGGATGAACCACCTCCACCGATGCGCTTGGCACATACCGACCGAGTCGTCCCGTCCACGTGGCCATGCGTGGGCAATTCCCAATGACGTTATCCGCGTAGTACTGACGGCGCGGAAACAGCTGCAACGCTGCGCCGAGGTGGTCTGGCACCATGTCACCACGCTATTCGGACTTTCAGTGAGCCTGAGCAGCGTGCGGCGCATCCTGCGCCGCCACCACTGCTTTGACGGCGCCCGAAAGAAACGGGTACGGCCGGATAACCTGCACCGCCCTCGCGTGACAGCGCCCGGTGAGCTAGTGCAGACCGATACGATCCATCACGTTGATCCGTTCACGGGCAGAAAGCTGTATTACTACACCGTGATTGATCTCTACACCCGCATGGCCTACGCCGTGCCATCGCGCCACCTGGGCGCAGGACTGGCCGCCCGAGTCGTCCTCGACGCCCAGACGGCCTTTGGTTTTCCATGTGCCATGGTGCAAGCCGACAACGGGCCGGAATACAGCCGCTTCTTTGAGCAGACGCTCAAACGAAACGGTATCGCGACGAGACATAGCCGGTTACACCGACCCAACGACAACGCCCACATTGAGCGCTTTAACCGCACCATTCAGACGGAGTGTCTTGGCTACTACTGGCGCAAGAGCGTGCCGCTCTCTCGCCAGCAAGCCAGGCTGACCGCCTGGCTTGCCTGCTACAACACCGAGCGGATACACTTAGGGATACAGATGCAGACGCCCGCTGAGATGTTGCAAAGGTTTTGAGTTTTATACGTAATTACTAGTTTCTGTACTTATTAATGAAGGCCTTTATCCCTGCTAATTCTTGTTCTTTAGTATAAAGATAATCACCTTTACCGCCATAAACCTCAGCATACTTGCTATGCATATCCCAAAACGCAGGTTTTACATCAGCGGGAGTATTTGTAAATTCAATACCAAAGCACTCGCGCGCAACTTCTTCTGTGCTAACAGGGGGAATAGAAAGATTTACGAGCGCTAGTCCATTGTCGAGCGCGATATTAATATCCTTCCAGATATTAGCGAGATTG
>CAZCYG010000039.1:0-7429 GCA_964502795.1 uncultured Candidatus Saccharibacteria bacterium
CATCCTGTGATGACGTATGCGTATTGACGTTATAAGTTGATGATGAATGAGTCGACACATTCGTACTGGTATCAGACGAGTTCACCGAAACATTCACTTGGGTTGTGCCGTTGTCACTCGTAATAACCTTTTGGACTGACCCGTTTTGCGGTACCTCAATTGGCTGATTGTTTACTGTGACACTTGTGGTCGTTTGCGCATCATTAGACTGTGTTGTTGATGCAGTAGTCTCGGGCACAGCGTCGGTAGCTGGCATATCTGATTGGGTTGTTACTGTTTGGGTCACTGATGTTGTACCTGGTGCTGTTTTTGTTTCCGTTATTGTTTCGTTATTTTGCGATGAATCTTGAGCCATGACCTTTAAAGTGATGACACTCATCGCAAAAACGGTAATTGCAGCCATTGACGCAAGAATCGCCACAAAACGAGGTTTTAACATGTTTTTAGATAACAAACCAAACTGTATTTTTGCTTTGCCCACATAATCCCTCGCGGGTGACAGATAATCTCGCATTTTACTGCTCCCTCCTGTTATCCGAACACTCTCAGCATAGTCTCATTTCAATAAAATTTTTGTTAAATATTTAACACATAATTTAAAAGTCTCTGATTGACAGATGATAGTGCTTATGTATATCATAAACTTTTATGCTTGTCATAAATATTTTATTGATATATAAATTAGTATACATATACATAACCAAGGGGATAGCGTATGAGAAAATTAGTACAAATTATAACCGCAGCGATTGTTAGTGTCGCGTTTGTCGGCAGTGTTGCCGGCGCACAAAGTAGCGAACCATGCAATGGAACAATCACCGTTTCCGGCAATAATAGCAATGTTGTTATTGACTGTAACACTATCAATACCGTTGTTATCAACTGCGTGAACAACGTGAATGTAACGACTATTAACTACCAAAACGGCGAAAGTGGTTCGGCAAGCGTCACTGGTAACGCAAGTGGCGGTAATGCATCTTCGGGTGATGTTTTTAACACGAATAATTCTAACGTAAACGCAACTGCCGCCTGCGCAGCAGCATCGACTTCTCCAACACCAACGCCAACAACGACAACCACGCCAACACCAAGCGAAAGTCCAACGGTCAAACCTGCAGCGCTACCAAATACTTCAACCGTTTCTGCCGAATCAGCAATTGTTGCGGGACTAGCCGTTGCGGCAATCATCGTTGCTGCCAGCCGTTTGATCATCGCTGCATATCGCCACTTTACCGTTAAGTAGGGCCCTCCCGTGCTGCAAAAAGCCCGATTTATCAGCAGCGTTGCAGCGCTTTATGTACTTACGATTGGGATGCTTGGCATAATTGCCATAACATCCCAATCGCTTGAAAAGCCCGTTGCTGCCATATCTCAACCGATAGTGACACATCGGCAACAACGGTCTACTGCTCCCGCTGTGGTATCAGACAAACCGATCCGTATCGTTATTTCAGCGGTCGGTATTAATCTGCCACTTGATGATGGCACCTACGATAGCCAAACGGGATCATGGACATTAAGTGATACCCACGCACAATATGCCGTGATAAGCGAACCCGCCAACAACCATGGCGGTACAACGTTCATCTATGGACACGGAACAGACGCCGTGTTTGGCAAACTCAGTGCAGCCCACCCACCAAATGGTACTGCTGTTCAGCTATACACTGTTAATGGCCACATATTCGTGTATAACCTTGTTGATATACACGACTACACGCCGTCCGACACATCACTGTTCGATACAATGACGAGTGGATCGCCGCGACTTGTCGTTCAAACATGTACTGGTATATTCAGCGAATGGCGGACGATGTTTACCTTTACATTCACAAAGGTCGAATCATGATTATTGCTGTAGGCATCTATATTGTCACTGTATTTACCCTGATTATCATTGGTACGATGCGACATGACATACGATCTATACGTGTTGCAGCTGCATTTCGCCGACATCCCTATGCCCGCAAATGGCGCAATCGGCCCATAGTAACAATCATCGGTGGCACGCTCACGCAAAAACATACGTATCGCAAAATCCGTATCGGAGATCCCAGTCCCGAACTGCCACCATCAAACGAGGTCGCGGCATTCATACCCCAGCATGTCACAATCAGTAAATTAGCTATTAGTAATGCCATCACCGTATTCAATGGTAGCGTCTCGACGACTGCCGTTGAGTGCTATCCTATCGTTCAGCCTGCACGAACTATCAAGGATCTCTTTGCAATGTATTATATTTTTGCAACATCACCTTTCGTCGCCGTTCGGTCAGGACTTGGTGTTATCACTCCGGACACCGGACGGCCGGTTATCTCAAAGCATGGTCCGCTCATGATTGGGTATGCCGATGCAGTATATTTGTTTTTCAGTTGGATAACCAAGTGGATAAATCTGTTCGTTTTTCTCTCTTCGTTATACCTTGCACTCATTCTTGGTCATAGTGGGCTATTTATAATCTACCTGTCTGGATTTAGTCTGTGGCTGTCATGGGCTATCGTGACCTATCCTGATCTCCCAATTAAGCACAAGGTTGGCTACCTATTACTCCTCCCTGTTTCATTCGTTCATTTTCTCTATCTTATCTTGCTGGCACCGCTCCGCGTTGGATCACTTGTCAGTGCTATTATGCACCGTCCCCAAAATGCTAAAATAGAATTATAGACGGAGGGGGTTATTATGAATGAACAGTCGTGGAATTTTAGCGACCTGAACGCGCTGTATTTCAACTGCACGCTGACCAAATCTCCCGAACCAAGTCACACGGAACTACTCATTGATGCCAGCAAACAAATCATGGATAAGCATGGGGTAAAGACAGAGGTTGTCCGGGCAATTGATCATGACATTGCGACTGGCATTTATCCCGACATGCGTAAACATGGCTGGGATAGCGATGAATGGCCTGCTATATATGAAAAGGTGAAAAACGCCAATATCATGGTCATCGCCGGGCCTATCTGGTTGGGAGACAACAGTAGTGTCACCAAGAGAATCATCGAACGACTATATTCAAATTCCGCTGACCAGAACGAACAGGGACAATATCTAAATTATGGAAAAGTTTGCGGCGCGCTGATTACCGGTAATGAAGATGGTGTCAAGCATTGTGCCATGAATATTCTATACAGCCTGCATCATATTGGATTCACCATTCCACCACAAGCTGTTGCTGGATGGATCGGCGAGATCGGTCCCGGACCCAGTTACGGCGACAACGTCAATGGCAAACGCGCAGGTCTGGACAATGATTTTACCAATCGTAACGTAACATTTATGACCTGGAACCTCCTACATATGGCCAAATTACTCAGGGATACTGGAGGAATTCCGGCGCATGGTAATCAGCGCAGTACATGGGATAGTGGCGAACGGTTTGATTTTGCAAATCCAGAATACCGCTGATTATGCTTATAGCAGTCGACGAAAGATGGTTTGATCGTTATCAGGTACTGAGTGCTCAAATTGGTGAAACATATGAGCTTTTGTTGCCACGAAATGAAACCCTGGAAACAAAGCGAAGAGAGTTTGAACTGTCGAACCACAAGACAAATATCCCCCTCTATCCAGACAGAGCAGAGACAGTAGTCATCAGCAAGACTCGCGAGCAACTTGACCAGCTAAAGACCGAGATTTCTCTTAATGAAGAGGACTCGCTTGTTCGTGAAGCATATATAGACTCCATTGCTGCACTTGATTGGAATGCCACAATGATACTAGCAGGCACAAACCAAGACAACGCTGCGTTCCGACATGCCAATGACGTCCTTTACGATCCGCCAAGTTCAGACATATTTAAAGCTGTCTGTCATTGGATACGTCATGACACACAAACGACGTCTGAAACCGGGGACAAGAACCTGACGAAATTAGCCGAGGACGTCCTCCGGGTCATCCCAAACCTGCATGACAACCATCAAATGATCATTCCGTCAGAAGAATTATTCCACAAGGTACGTCGGGCACATCGTAGAGAGGATGGTTACTATGACAAATTGTTTGGTAATAACGGACTACCAACCGATACCTATATTGACGAGCAGGCAGGCGATGCTATCTGTCACCAAATGCTCAAAAATATTGGATCGGATTTTATAATGGCGCCCTCAGATAACAATATTTGGGCTGTATTCCCTAGTCGCAAACAAGTTGTCCGACCAGTTGGCTATAGAATGGACCGTGACGAATTTATCGGGGTCGTCTGTCACGAAATCGGCAGCCATGTGCTAGAACACGAATTAGGTCAAAAACAAAAGCTCAAACTCCTCGGTGTTGGCTTGGCAGGATATGAAAAAGGAAACGAAGGCAGAGCGTTTCTGCGCGAGCAAATTGTGTACGAGAACGAGCGGACTTTTTTGCGACAATTCGCGTGGGAATACATCGCGCTGTTGCATCTATCTGTCAGTTTGGCGTCCGGCGCCTATCAAAAACCATACGATTTCGTCACGCTTTATCATGTGCTCTACACCCTATACCGTTTTTGGCGAGAGCGCCGACTGCCACGGTCAACCAACAACGACAGATTCGCACATGACGAAGCATGGCAGCTAGCCATCCGTGTCATGAAGGGCACCGATGGCAATGGTGGCGCGTATATGAAAGATTCCGTTTATCTGGAAGGAAATATCCGCTGTTGGCAGGCAGCAGCAACTGACCCAGAAATCATCTTGCGCGGTGACCTGGGAAAAATAGATATTACAAATCCACGCCACATGAAAATTATCGAGAAATTCGCAGAATCTACCGCTCCACCATCAATATAGGGCACTAACAAAGTCGGCCTTATTTGCAGTGTATCACTCGCTCAGCTGTCGTCAGCCTACTATCCTATTATGGAATAGTTCGACGAGCACATGATAATACACTGTGCAGATAGCGATCAGTAAAACAATCAACACGGGTTCAACAATAAAACTTTCAATCCCTTTGCCGGTCGTTATACGGAACTTACGGATTGGCGGAAATCCAAATTTGATAGGGATGGGCAACAGCCACGGCACGCCCTCTTTTGTAAAGCTATCCATGACGAGATGACTAAGCATGCCAATCATAAATGCCCACCATACATAGTCGATTTGCACATGCGGCATGATCGGCTGCAACACTGCGAGCAGCCAGTGGACCAAAAAAGCCATGAATGCCACGCCTACCAGCGAGTGTGTTAGAAATCTATGTCCGCCTAACATCTTGCCTATAAACCTGCCGAATACTCCGCCAATCGGCAAATTCCGCCAAAATGGTGCCGTCGGCTGGTCAATATCCGGTGCGATACCCCCTAGCTGGTTCGCCAGCAAAGACACCAGTATCGTCGCCAAATGCAGTGGCGGTAAAGGAGACACAACTATAACGACTATCGTTAATCCTGTTATCGCAGCCAAATCATGTGTACGAGCTTTCATTACATAAGCATAACAGGTTCGATGACCCGATGAACCTATAGTCTATAATCAATGTATGGACAATAGAAGCAAAAAATGGAACTACTTGCCTGATATCGATGCCACCACTTTCAATTTGATACGGGAGGAATATAGGAAAGAAATTCTTAAAGGACATGTCCCTAGTGTGCTTACACAACCCATTGCCATTGCCTGTACTGGTCTCGTAGCGTCAGGAAAGAGTACTATTATGAAACCTCTGGCGACCACGATCGATGCGGTAACAATTTCAACCGATATTATTCGCGAAAGGTTTTTTACTCAAGGCTTTAATTTTAAGCTAGTACGTGATCTGGTGGCACAGCTCCTCGATAGTCTTGTGGCTGAAAACTACAATCTGAATCTTGATTTTAATGTTGCGAACGATTTAGCATCACTTGATGTCTGTGCTGCACATGGCTACCGAATCTTCATTCTTCATACTAATCCACCAGAGTCATTTATACGACGCAAGGTCTTAAGTGGTAGCATGAATCATAATCTCACTTTTTTTGGCAGTGACAACAATGTACTTGAATTAATGCTAGCAAATAGAGATGACCACCTTAAGCGTCTGAATGATCTCAAGGCGAAGTATCCCATCTGGCGTGAGATAGATACATCAAACAACGATCTATCACAAATAATTACCGACTTAAAAACCGACTTTCAAGTAGAACTAACAAAAAAATAAGACCGCTTTGACGGTCTTATTTTTAATAGGGAATTTTTTACTATTCGTCTTTCTTCTCGTCGATAACTTCACCTTCAACAGGTTCGTCATCCTTTTTGTCGCCGTCCTCAGATCCGGGTGCTTCTTCCTTGGCGACTTGTTCGTACATTTTGGCGCCGATCGGCATGATTTTGTCGTTCAATGCCTTGACGGCTGCTTCCAGTTCGTCTTTGTTGGCGTCGGCATTGTCTTTGACCTTCTTTGCTTCTTCGACGGCTTCTTTGATTACCTTTACATCATCTTCAGAAATCTTGTCTTTGTACTCGTCGGGCATTTTTTCGGCCTGGTAGATACCGTTTTCTAGCTGGTTACGACTGTCCACCGCTTCGCGCTTTTTCTTGTCTTCGTCGGCATGCAGTTCGGCTTCTTTTTGCGCTTTTTCGATGTCTTCTTTGCTCATATTGCCAGAGTCTTGGATGGTAATCGACTGTTCTTTACCAGTCCCCTTATCCTTTGCAGTGACGTTCAAGATACCGTTGGCGTCGAGATTAAACGTGACTTCGATTTGTGGCACGCCGCGTGGTGCCGGAGCAATACCGTCCAGGATGAACCGCCCGAGCGACTTGTTGTCGTTGGCCATTTCGCGCTCACCTTGCAGCACGTGGATTTCAACCTGCGGCTGGTTGTCGGCTGCGGTACTAAAGGTTTCTGATTTGCTGGTCGGGATGGTCGTGTTGCGTTCAATCAATTTGGTCGACACACTACCCATGGTTTCGATACCGAGACTCAGTGGCGTGACGTCGAGCAGTAGCACGTCTTTCACATCACCTTGCAGCACACCTCCCTGAATCGCCGCGCCCACAGCCACGACTTCGTCGGGGTTCACACCCTTGAGTGGGTCTTTGCCAAAGATACTCTTCACCTTCTCTACCACGGCTGGCATGCGGGTCATACCACCAACCAAGACGATTTCGTTGATATCGCTTGCTTTCAGATCGGCGTCTTTGAGTGCCTTTTCGACAGGTTGAGCCAAACGATCAATCAAATCTTTCACCAGTTCTTCTAATTTGGCACGGGTTAGCTTGTACTCGAAGTGCTTTGGTCCGTCGGCATCCGCCGTGATAAATGGCAGGTTGACTTCGTATTCACTTGTGCTCGATAGCTCTTTTTTCGCTTTTTCTGCTTCGTCTTTCAGGCGCTGCATAGCGGCTTTGTCGTTTTTCAGGTCAACACCTTGGTCGTTTTTGAACACGTCGAGGAAGTGGTTGACGATACGGTTGTCGAAATCTTCACCACCCAGGTGTGTGTCGCCGTTGGTGCTGCGGACTTCGAACACGCC
>CAZCYG010000040.1:0-7272 GCA_964502795.1 uncultured Candidatus Saccharibacteria bacterium
TTACTATCTACCACTTGAAAGTTACGACTTTGACAAACATTCGTTCATTATTGGCGCGAGTGGCAGTGGCAAATCAAAACTCATTGGGCTTTTTGTTCATAAACTATTATCAAACGGAATAAATCGCCAAAAATATCGTGTTGTGGTGATTGATCCTCATGCCTCACTCGAGGATGATCTGGGTGGAATTGACGGTGCGAATATCATCAGTTTTAAAAACCAGGATGATGGTGCAGAGCTGTTTGCGGGTGCTGGCACTGATATATCAGCGGCTACCGAACTGACAGGTACGTTGTTCAAATCGCTACTAGCCGATCAGCATAATCCAAAATTGGAACGTGTGATGCGGTTCAGTCTGTATGTGCTGATGACGGGGCAGGTAATGTCACTCGACAATCTCAAACGGTTTTTGACCGACATCGATTATCGCAGTCAACTGCTGGATCATGTCCGGGATTTCGTACCAGAAAACATCGTCAAATTTTTTGGCGGTGATTTTAATGAAATGCGGACGAAATATTATAACGAAGCGATTTCTCCTATCGTGTCACTTGTCGACGAAATGCAGATGCAGCCGTCACTGGGCGCGCAGAACGAAGATGCAATATCGCTCGGCAAATTGATCTCATCGCATCCACTCACGGTATTTTCACTAAACAAGGTCAGTATGGGCGAAAAGGTGGTCAAAACGGTCGCAGGTCTGTTGATCCAGCAGATATTCTTGCTGGCGCAGGCGCGAAGCTTTAACGAAAAAGTGCTATTAATTATCGATGAGGTATCAGTGGTACAAAATCCGGCGATCGCGCAAATCCTTGCCGAAGCGCGAAAATACAATCTGTTTGTTTTTCTGACACAGCAGTATTTCGGTCAGATCGAAAAGGGGTTGCAGGAAGCGATATTCACTAACGTAGCGAACTATTATGTATTCCGCGTATCAGAGGAAGACGCGCGGGCGCTGGAGGGTAATCTCACGATAGAGCTACCTAAAGAGTCACTTCTTGAAGAGAAAGAGATAGGTAACAAAGAAAATGAACTACGTGTCAAAATACTGACATCACTGAATAGTCGTGAGTGTTTGTTGCGACTGAGTAGCGACGGGCAGATACTGCCTGGCGTGTTAGCGAGAACGATGGATTATACAGGGAGTGGTAAATTACGCAATGTCGAGTTAAAGACATATGATCAGACGCAAATGCCGTCAAAGTTTCAGGAAGCGATTGTGGCGGAGAGTTCCTTTTCTGCGCTAAAGTCTGCACGGCGGGATCAAGCAGTCACGACACAGACTCACTCCGCAAAAAAACCAACGACAGCGCATCTTAGCATGAAAGATTTTTTGTCAGGTGACTATTCGCTGGATATTCATCCGGATATCTCTGTACAGCCGCACAAACAGATTAATAATCATTTACGAACCCCGACACTTGCCGACTTTCTGGCATCACAAACTTCGAATCCCGATAAACAGGAAAGGAAAAAATAGTATGGATCAAGTCAAGGCAAAGGAGATATTGGATAAAGTGGTTGGAGCAGTATTCGGCTATCAGAACCCACTTACTCTAGAGCAGGCGATGGAGAAGTTTGCTTTTGACCTCAATCTGCCACAACAGGTCTACGATAGTATCACGGGCGAGGAGACGTGGGCGGTATCGGCGAACCCATCACGCTTTGTGAAGTTTGATAATACGCATAATCCCGCAGTTCGAGATACGGAATGGACGATCCCAAAACGACAGGTCAACTCAATAGAGGATATACTACAAGTTTGGTCAGAGACAAACTATACATCGACGGAACGGTACATTGAATCAATCAATCTGGCGCAGAGTGACAGTGTCAATAATAGCGAAAATATTTATCGCTCGTCATGGATCAGGCAATCAAAAAATGTCATATTTTCTCAGGATTGTGGTGATTCGGAGTATCTTGTTGCGTCATCACGTTCAATTGCATCCAGTTTTTGTATTCGTGCCGAAGATAGCCAACTATGTTCGAATAGCTTTAATGTACTATGGTCGGCAAAGGTAACTAATTCGTATTTCATTCAGGACTGCTATGATGTGATGGACTGTATGTTCTGTTCACATATCGGTGGTAAGCAGTACTGTATCGCCAATATGCAGTTCGAGAAGGAAGAATACGAGAAATTAAAACTACAGGTTATTCAGTGGATATTTAATTCCTAAATCACTTTTATACTTATGCTAAAGTGTGTAAGTAGCGCATCGATACTGCAGGTTTGGGCAAGAGTGTAGTCTAATCACGGAGCGGTCTATTGACAAAATACTTATGGTAGTGTACAATACACTTATAAACCCACTAAAAACAAACAGGACCACCACAATGAGCGAACGAGCACCAACATATCATCCACTTGTCGAGGAAGCTATGGAAACAAGTGGACCAAACAAGGGGCGTGTCGAGGATTTCGACATTGCCTATGACGAGGCGACTATTCAACAGGATGCTCGAGAGTCAATGAGCAAGGAGGTTGAGAGTGGAGTTAGGTCAGAAGAGAGTGCAAAGGAGAGGTTGGGCAGGATTGAAGCGACTGCAAATGACCGTATCGGTAGTGCAATCGCTAAAAAAGCACTTGCTGGGCTTGGTCCAGAGATTGCCGATAGCATCGTTGTGTCAGCAGCTCGAAATAACCTATCTCCTGATGCGGCCCATTTTCCCGATGCAACACAAACAGCGTTTAAGATTATTGGTGACCACAAGGCACTTCAACAAGAAGTGTGGCGTGATAAGCAAGAGGGTTCTGATCGTAACGCTGCGTAACTATTGCTACCAAATACTGTTAAAACATCTCTATCCAAGAGATGTTTTTAATAAAAAAGTTCGGAACCTTTACGGTGTTATTCTATGCATTTTTGGCGGCGAGCTCGCGCTCGTACGCTTGTAAATGCTCGATAATGTCGTCTATCTGGCCGTTCATGGCGGCGGGGATGGCGCTGCGGCTGTAGCCAATGCGGTGGTCGGTGATGCGATCCTGGGGGAAGTTGTAGGTACGGATTTTTTCTGACCGGTCACCAGTGCCGATTAGGCCGCGGCGCTCGGCGTCAAGTTTGGCGTTTTCGGCGTCGATTTTTTGCTGTAGCAGGCGGCTACGGAGCACGCTCATAGCCTTTTCTTTGTTTTTCAGCTGCGACTTTTCGTCCTGATTGGTGACGACCAAGCCGCTGGGCAGGTGGGTGATACGCACGGCGCTGTCTGTCGTGTTGACCGACTGACCGCCGTGGCCGCTAGCGCGATAGATGTCGATCCGCAGATCTGCCGGGTTGATTTCGATGTCAGTCTCTTCGGCTTCGGGTAGCACGGCGACGGTCACGGTGCTGGTATGGATACGGCCCTGAGATTCGGTGGCGGGGACGCGCTGGACGCGGTGCACGCCGCTCTCAAATTTTAGGCGCGAATACGGCGCGTCGCCGCTAATCTTGAAGATGACTTCTTTGTATCCGCCGGTGTCGTTGGCACTTTCACTGATGAGTTCGGTGCGTAGGCCGTTCGCTTCGCAGTAGCGTAAATACATGCGGTACAACTCGGCGGCGAACAAGCTGGCTTCGTCCCCGCCGGCACCGGCGCGGATTTCCATGATGACGTTTTTATCGTCATTGGGATCTTTGGGTGTCAACATCAAGAATAGCTCATCTTCAAGTTTTGGCAGCTTTTCCTCGATATCCGTAACCTCAAACTTGGCAAGTTCTGCCAGCTCATCACTCCCGGTGGCAAGTTCTTTCGCTTCAACCAGTTGCTGTTCCAGTGTGTCCCGCAAGCTAACTTTCTCGATAATTGCTTCCAACTCGCTGAACCGTTTGTTTTTTGCGGTAAATTGCGGGTCGCTATAGGCATCTGGTCGCGCTAAAAATGCACCCAAATCGGATTTTTCGGCGGCTAGTTCGTCGATATTCAGATTAATTTTAGGCATCATTACCCCGATCAGTCACTTGTCTGATGATAATGATTAGAAATGCAATGATAAATGCAATATTTGCATAGTTGCGTATTGTTTGACTCATTGCAGCGTACTGTTCGCCAAACAATATGAACAAAGCGGGAATCATGTTTATCAGGATGGCGGCAATTATGAGTCGTGGCAAAGCTTTCTTGATAGGTGAACTCTGTTCCGTGCCTGGCGTGGGCTGTGGTTCGCCGACAATTGGCTCGGGTGAAGTCGGAGTTTGAGTGTTGTTATCCTGAGGGTTCATAATCTTTACTTATTTTAACAAAAAAGAGACCCCTTAGACGAGATCTCTTCCTGATGAAGCGTTATTTTTCGCTTGTAGCTTTCTTGGCGGCTGTGACTTTGGCTTTCTTCGCCTTGTTTGCCAGTTCAACTTTGCGGGCTTCGGCTGCGGCTGCGCGAGCCTTGAATCGGTCGACACGACCTTCGGTGTCGATGATCTTTTCCTCACCGGTAAAGAACGGGTGAGACGCGCTGCTAATGTGGACCTTGATCAGTGGGTAGGTGTTACCATCTTCCCATTTGATCGTTTCGTCAGTCGCAGCGGTTGACTGAGTCAAAAAGGTAAAACCAGCCTGATCGTCGCTAAATACGACGGGGCGGTACGTTTGTGGGTGAATACTGCTCTTCATATCCGGACTATTGTATCTGTTTTTTATTGAATTGTCAAAGGGTAGATGCTAGTATGGAACAAAGGGCAAAAATGCCAGAAAAACAAACATTTACGACAACAACGCATCTAGATCAAATATCGTCACGCGATGGTGATCATATTCGTGGGGGTGTTGAAGAGCGACTAAGGACACTCTATACGTCAAGAGTCGAAAACAGTCATGATATGCTATTTGAAAATGTCGAGCAGCCAGAAGCCGAGCGAATACTTGGCGAAATAGCTGAACTGGCAAAACAGGCTCATGGCGAATTGGGTAATATAACAAGTACTGAAGCGGTGTGGCGACGTGCGACCAATATTGCGACAGATAGATTATTCCAGCTTGCTGAGACACAGCAGGCAGAGACAGGAGCGAACCAAGCACTTACGGTCGTTGTCATGGATCTACTAGATAACGCAACGCGATCGAGGGACGATTCCGATATAGACGAGCTAGATTACCTTATAGAATATGGACCACCTGGAATAAAGCATATCCTAGGAGAAGCGGCAACTTGCGCTGATCATCTGGGTCTAGTTGTGAGCGTTGAAAATGAAAATCTCTTTTCGGTGGGGGAAGAGATACGACGAGCGCTCCGCGAACATACTCAAATGCTTGATGATATCCAAGATGAAGCGATTAAAATTGAGTTTGGCCAATCATCGGAGAGAAATGACCAGTCGCTTTTAAAGATTGCTCAAGAGATGAGAACAATGCTCGATGCAGAGTTGGACAAAGATTGGACAATATTGGATTTTGCATACAAAGAGAAGTGGGACAAAACATACATAAACAACATTATTGAGTCCGGTAGTTTTACTGACGACAGTCTTGAGACATTTTTATCAGCTATCCGGGAACAGCTTGATAGACTCAATCAGGAAATCGAAAATAGAGGGCAGCAAAGTATCGAGTATGACCTCATCGTGTCAGAAGTACTCAATAAGTTGCCAAGCGAGCGTTTGCGTGCACTATATAGCGAGTCTGGAGGATTGGTTCATGAGATTTTGCGAACGCAGGCTGAGAATCTAGATGATGAACACAGACGCCTTAAAAGGGCAAATAATGTCGTGCTTGCAATGTCAAGGATATACAATTTAAATGCTGTTCAGTTAAAGTGGCAGATAAGCGAGGAGCATCCTATTCTAGGCGAGATAATGGAATCGGAAGAATATGATACCATCATGCTTCAGTCGGTCATGTTGATGCAGCGTCCAAAGTCACCCAATACATATCCGTCGCGAGAGGAATATATTCAAGCCGCGAGAGCATATGATAGCAATGTTGAATCGTGGCTGCGTGATTACTTGCACGAGCAAGGCATACCGAATTCTTTGGCTGATGAGATGCGCGCAGCGTCATATGGATGGACCAGAACGAACAGAGGTGAATATTACGAGCCGAATCCACATACTGTCGCAGAGAACGCATTAAAAATTAAATATGCAAATAATATTTTGTGTTTGCATGATTTGTTTAATGATGGTCCGATTGGTCTGGAAAAATTGCGTGAGAAAACCGGAATTGTGAATGCGTATAACTATAAGAAGGAGCAGCTTGAGCGTATGCTGAGATTTGTTGACGGGGATCAAGAGACGCTTCGGTATTTGCGTGAAGGTGACGTGACTGTTGTATTTACTGATGCGAGAGGTGACTATAATGGAGCGTTGACAAATACAGCGGATAACTATGAAAAACCCTCTGGAAGGACACTCTTTTTTGAAATCCATAATGCATCAGATATTTATCGCTATTCACAACTTCTGAGAAACTTAGGCATCGCCGACTCTACAAGGGTTATTGCTACGCATGGTGGACTAGGACGCATGGTGTTTGGTGCGCAGGATACATCTGCGATTGGTACAAGAGATAAGGTTATGAATACCGAAAAAGATGTAAAAGTCGGAGATTCATCAGGGATACGACAAATGGCGCGAGAATTCATGCAGGATAGTCGTGGTATTGACGACCCTAAAAACGTCAAAGGCAGGCGTCGGATTATTCTGGATTCCTGTAGTCAAGCCGTTGAGTACGAAACGTTTGATGGACGACCATCGCGTTCGACCGCATCCGAGTTTGCACGAAATATAGAACAGTCAAATATTGATATATATGGTGCAAGTGCAGAGATCGCTTCGGGCCGTAGCGGCAATGAGCTTGTCTATACGTCCGAAGGTAGCCCGTCAAAAATCCGAAAACTTACCGTAAAATCAATACAGGGAATGCCATATATGGATACCCAGGAAGTCGATAGCATCGAACTCTACCAGGAGCAAACAACATGAGTGAACAAGTGGAACGACCAGAAGATAGTGAAATATATACTATTGAAGTAGCGCATGATTATGAGCAGAGCTGCGCAATGCTACGTCAACAGATTCGGCTTTACCTCTTGCAGTGGCGTGATCTATTTGACAACGATGGACTTATAGAACGCGAATATACAAAAAAATCTAGTGTAGAGGATCAATCAAGTAAAATAAGTGCTCGGTCACCTAGAGTAGACTCGATCGACTTGTCAGTAGATATTGTGCAGTCAGGTACCGGCGTTGCAAAATATGAGCTAGATGGCGACGGTCCACTAAAGTCAACATTCGATGTTGGTGATAAACAAGTCGTTATTATGGACGCACAACAAGATGAATCAGAATACAGTAG
>CAZCYG010000041.1:0-7143 GCA_964502795.1 uncultured Candidatus Saccharibacteria bacterium
CGATGAAGACCGCGAAGGAGAGGCGATTGCCTGGCATCTTTGCGAAGTCCTGAAACTCGATCCAAAGACGACAAAACGAATCGTATTTCACGAAATCACAAAGAGCGCTATCGAAGAAGCAGTCAAAAACCCCCGTACCGTCGATATGAATCTCGTACAGGCTCAGCAAGCCCGCCAAATCCTGGATCGTATCGTTGGTTTTGAACTCAGTCCGGTGGTGTGGCAAAAAGTCCCAGGTGGCAAGAGTGCAGGACGCGTGCAATCGCCAGCGGTGCGCCTACTCGTCGAGCGTGAGCGTGAAATCGAGAAGTTTGAAGGCAGCTCAACATTCAAGGTCGTTGCGCTGTTCATACATGAAGAGCAAGAGGTAAAAGCGGAGTTGCCAGAGCAATTCAAAACAGAAGAAGAAGCACAGAAATTCCTTGAAAGCCTACGTGGCGCTGATTTTACCGTCACCGACATCGAAAAAACACCTGGCACGCGTAACCCGGCCGCACCATTTACCACCAGTACCCTGCAACAAACCGCCAATTCACGGCTTGGTTTCGGCAGCAAAGCCACTATGGCTAGTGCTCAGAAACTCTACCAAGAAGGTAAAATCACCTATATGCGTACCGACAGCGTCAGCCTGAGCGGCCAGGCAATTGCGAGTGCCAAAGATTTCATCACCGCCGCCTATGGTGCCGAATACAGTCAGGTGCGTCAGTTTAAAACCAAATCATCTGGTGCTCAAGAAGCTCACGAAGCTATTCGCCCAACAGATATGGCTCTCGAGAAGGGAAGTAGTAATGAGTACGACCAAAAACTTTATGATTTGATTCGCCGCCGCACACTCGCCAGCCAGATGGCGCCCGCCAAGCTAGAGAAAACGACAATCACGATCGTTATCAGCACTGCAAAAGAGGTATTCCAGGCCAAAGGCGAGGTAATCCTGTTCGATGGATTCTTGAAAGTATATGGCACCAACAAAAAAGAAGATGCCATACTACCAGCCCTGGCTAGTGGCGATATTTTAGGGCTCAGCGAAGTAACTGCCCGCCAAACGTTCGCCCGACCACCAGCTCGCTACACCGAAGGTAGCTTAGTCAAAAAACTCGAGGAGCTCGGCATCGGCCGACCGTCAACCTATGCAACAATCATCGATACCGTTCAGACACGTGGCTATGTCGTGAAAGGCGAGGGCGAAGGAATCGAGAGAGATGTTGTCGTCCTATCATATACACCGCTCCCGTCGTCACAGATTCCACAGGAATCTGCACGTAGGTCACTGGACTCGGATCCTGTCATCGATTCCGCCCCTTCTTTTGAAAAATCAGAGATTTTGTCAAAAGCGGGTGCTGCCCCGACCGATGCCACCCGAGCTGGCGTAACACGACAAATTACTCAAGAAAAAACCGGCGCCGATCGTGGCAAGCTTGTTCCAACTCCCGCGGGTGAACTGATCGCTGATTTTTTGGGTGATCATTTTGAACAGGTCGTAGACTACGATTTCACCGCTGACGTCGAAGAAAAATTTGATCGAATTGCCGACGACAAGATGGCTCGAAATGACATGTTAACCGAATTCTACGGACCATTCCACGAACTGATCGAACAATCAGGTGGCATTGATCGCAGTACCGTTGGCGCGTCACGCACTGTAGGCACCGATCCCAAAACAGGCAAACTGATCATCGCGCGCTTTGGTCGGTTTGGACCGATGTTACAGCTGGGCGAGACAACCGACGACGAAAAGCCACAGTTTGCCCCCATGCCCGCAAACGCCAAAATCGAAACCGTTACCCTTGAACAGGCACTGACAGCATTTAAATTACCTCGTATCGTTGGTCAAACAAAGGATGGTCAGGATATCAAAGCCAACATTGGCCGCTTTGGTCCCTATATTCAAGTGGGCAAATTATTCGTTAGTATTAAACCGCTTGACCCACACGACATCACACTCAACCAAGCACTCGAGCTCTATGCCGAAAAGCTGAAAAGTGAAGCAGAGAAAAATATTGCCGACTTTGGCGATGGCATCAAGGTACTAAACGGCCGCTACGGTCCCTATATTACCGATGGTAAAAAGAATGCTAAAATCCCCAAGGACACCGAGCCAAAATCGATCACACACGAGCAGGCAAAGCAATTGCTTGATGAAGCACCGGCTGCAAAGAGACGTTTTACTCGACGCAAAAAGTAATAACCACAAGCTCAATCGCTAGCGTTATAAAACATATTGCTACCACTGTATAGACCGTATAAAATGAAGACGTAGATAAAAAAAGTCCAAAAACACCCTTTACGAAACTCGTCTATTTCATGCTATAATTGGAACATTCGAGAGAAGAAAATCGGCTTGCTTGTTTTATTCCGAGAATGCGAACAAGTATATTCTCCGCGAATATAATCAATAAAAGCTTTAAAAACGACGAAAAATGTTTGACATTATGAAATTTTTGTTTTATAGTGGATAACAAGAACATCATTATATATATTTGTAAACAGGTGAGGCAGAGAGGACAGACCAGATGACCCAAACGCAAGCGACAGATACCAGTACGCAGGTACTTGATATTGATGCAGCTGTGGAATCGGTGCTAGGGGTAATTGATCAGGAGCGTGAACGTGAGATTATTACGCGTCGATTCGGCCTATACGACCGCAAAGAAACCCTGGAACAAATTGGTGAACTGCTCGGTATTACTCGCGAACGTGTCCGTCAACTGGAAAAGGCAATCCTGATCCGTCTTAAAATCGCTGGCGAAGAAGGCAAAATTCCCGCTGTACAAACAGTCGAAAAGACAATCATCCGCGAACTCAGTGAAATGGGCCGCATTGCAACCGTTGCTGATCTGACCGACGTGCTATTGAAAAACAAATCAACACCACTCACACGCGCTCGTATTGCATTCGTCGCAGCCCTCGCGCCACGTTTGACTGTTATCGACGAAAACGACAACTACAAATCTGCAGTTGCTGTCGCCGAGGTAGGTGATGAAAAGAAAATCCGCGGCAAAGTAGACGAAGTCGTCGCTGCCGTCAAAAAACACGGTCAGCCACTGACAATCGAGCAACTACATGATCAATTGAACTATGACCACCCCTCTCAAGTGCGTGCGCTTGCGAGCGTCAGCAAACATCTCTCTAACCTCAAGGACATGTGGGGACTGAACAAATGGCCAACTGTCAATCCAAAAAATATTCGTGACAAAATCTATGTCATCCTGGCCGAAAATGGCAAACCGATGCACTTTTCAGAGATCGCAAATTCTATCAAAGATAGCAGCTTTAGCCGCAAAAATGTTACCACCCAGGCAATTCATAACGAACTGATCAAGGACAAACGATTCGTCCTCATCGGCCGTGGTATTTATGCTCTGGATAGTTGGGGCTATAGCAAGGGCACCGTCGCCGATACAATCGCTGATATCCTGCGCAAATCACCAGAGCCGCTGCACCGTGACGAGATCGTCAAACGCGTCCTCAAAAGCCGTCAGGTCAAAGAAACAACCATTCTGCTGAATCTACAAAGCAAACCGCAGTTCAAGCGGGTCGCAAAGGCGACATATTCGTTGGCAGACGGGAAGTAAATTACTTAGAATACATTGAAGGAGTCCGAAAGGACTCTTTTTTGTTCTTGCAATTCCAAGAACCGATAATCTCTTTGTTCTCTTTGCGGAGAACCAGACGCCTTCTTCTTTAGATCGCTAAAGAAGAAGCAAGAAAGCTCGTGACGGCTTCGCCACGCGGTAAAAAGCTCCGGTTGTTCGCGTGAGTATCTGCGGAACTCACGCCGACTCGTTTGTCGGGTTCAGACAGTCCTCGATACGTCAGGCGTCCGCCCTTCGCTTTTTTCCGGTGTCTGCAGATGTCACACTATTAATGACAGATGGAACGCAGCAAGGCTGCGAATAGAATATATTGACAAATTGTGAAGGATGGACCCGCGCATGTCTCTCCTTCACAATTTGATCTCACGCCACTGTATTTTTCAGTGGATTTTTTTCAATCATCCTCCGCAGCTCTGCTGCGTTTTTATATTCAGCAGCCCTTGTGACATCTGCACCGACCCGAGGATTCGAGGAGAAAAAAGGGCGAGTCATTCGCGAGAGCTTGTCAAAATCAAACAATAGCGACATGATTTTGACCGACCAACGGGAGTTCTCGAGCGACGCTCTTTTTCCTGCGAGAAGACCCGGAGGAGGGAAGCCGTCACGAACCTTTTGCTTCTTTTCGTTGGCACGAAAAGAAGTGACTTGGTTCTTGGTCATACAAGAACACCCTGTTTCTTTGCAAAGAAGCAAAATAACAGATACATCCACCAAAAACCACAACCAAAATTGCACAAAAAATAAAAACATGCTATAATAATATTAATGACCCCTTGCACGCAGCAGCAAACAGTGGGAAAATAAAGATATAATTATGGAAATCATCTCCTGGATCATCGGCCTGTTACTTTCATGGTACGTTTGGCTGCCCGTCGTCATCGTTTTGGGATATTTGACATGGCGCAATTATCAGCGTATCGACGCTATTCGCGCAATCGAAAGCACCCTCCTCATCCTTGAGATTCCAAAAACAAATGACAAGCCCGAAACGGCGGCAGAGCAGTTATTTGCCAGTTTACACGGTATTTTGCGCGACAAGACGGAACTGCGCCAAAACGGCGGCATTCAGGAACATCTGAGCTTTGAAATTGCGTCTGTTAGTGGCCAAATCCGTTTTTATGTGTGGGTGCCCAAAGCCTTGCAGAGTTTTGTCGAAGGACAAATATATGCGCAATACCCAACCGTCCAAATCCACGAAGCAGAGGAAGATTATGTTGCGCACGAGCGAAATCATACGGTTGTCTATACCAGTGAAATCACACTGACCGACAGCGAATTCCTGCCAATCAAATCATTTCAAAACTTTGAGGTCGACCCCCTAGCAGGTATCACTGGCACACTTGCAAAACTAGAGACAACCGGCGAGGAGTTGTGGGTACAGGTACTCGTCCGTCCGATCGCCGATGATTGGCACAAAGCAGCGGATGGCTGGATTACACGCGTCAAAGGTGGCAACAGTCCACTCGGTGGCATCATGAATGGCAGCGGATTCGATATGAAATGGTTCCTGACCGCGCTCGAAGCTCTCTGGAAACCGCCAGAGCAGGGGAGCGGAGGTGGCTCCTCAGCTTCGCCAGAGCTGTCGGAGCGCAGTAAAACGCGCATCAGCGAAGCCGAGAAAAAAGCGACTAAGCTGGGCTACCAAGTCAAAATTCGCCTGGCGTATCTGGGCGAGAGTCAAACTAACGCCAAACTGCAAATGCAAGCAATCGTTGGTACATTCAAACAGTTCAACAGTACCAACCTCAACGGATTTAAAGTCAGTAGCACGAGTTTTCGCAAAGAAGATCTGGAAAAGTACCGGGCGCGCCTATTTGCCGACAAGGGATACCTGCTCAACATTGAAGAGCTGGCATCGGTATTCCATTTGCCACATACCAACGTCGAAACACCAAACATCGTCTGGGCATCATCCAAAACAGCCGAACCACCATCAAAATTACCGATCCTCACTGGCAATAGTGCCATCGATGAAAATATCAGCGCTTTTGGACTGACGAATTTCCGTGGCATCAATCATCAGTTTGGCATGCTGCGCAGCGACCGTTCACGCCACATGTATATCATCGGGCAAACGGGGGCAGGTAAGTCCGGCACGCTGGCGCTCCTGGCGCTCAGTGACATCTATCATAATCAAGGCTATGCAATCATAGATCCTCACGGTGATTTTGCTATCGACAACATGAAATTCATACCGGGTTCACGCATCAATGATGTCGTGTATTTCAACCCGTCAGACACCGCATTTCCACTTGGGTTTAATCCGCTGGAAGTAACTGACCCAACGATGAAATCAAATATCAGTTCAGAGGTCATCGGCGTCTTGAAGCGCATGTTTGGCGAAAGCTGGGGTCCACGCCTGGAATATATTCTGCGCTATACTATCCTCGCGCTCCTGGACCGGCCAGAGACAACCATGCTGGATATCACGCGGATGCTGACCGACAAAAAATTCCGCAAAGACACGCTCAAATACTGTAATGACACCGTGGTTTTGCAGTTTTGGAATATCGAATTTAACAGTTGGACAGACAAATTCCAGGCTGAAGCAATCGCGCCTGTTCTCAACAAGGTAGGAGCATTTACGGCCAACCCAATCATTCGCAATATCATCGGCCAGCCAAAATCGACATTTAATATTCGCCAAATGATGGACGAAGGTAAAATTTTAATTGTCAATCTGTCCAAGGGTCTGCTTGGGGAAGATAATTCAAGTATCCTGGGTTCATTCCTTGTCACCAAAATCCAGCTGGCAGCCATGAGCCGCAGCGACATTCCGAATATTGACGATCGTCGGCCATTCTATCTGTATGTCGACGAGTTTCAGAACTTCGCGACTGATTCGTTCGCGACGATTCTATCCGAAGCCAGAAAATACGGATTAAACCTGACAGTTGCCAACCAGTACATCTCTCAGATGAGCGAAACTGTCCGCGGTGCCGTATTTGGCAATGTCGGCACGATGATTAGTTTTCGCGTATCTGCCGATGATGCGCCAATCCTGGCCAAACAGTTCGAACCGCAGTTTGAACCGAACGACCTCTTGCAGATGCATAATCGTAATTTTGTCATCAACATGGTCATAAACGGCGAAAAAGCACCGGCGTTTAGTGCTCGAACGCTCCAGTTGCCACCTGCACAGACAGATAACAGCGCGGCAATCATTGAACACACGCGTGCCATCTATAGCCAGAGTAGGGAAGCCGTCGAACAGGCTATCAATTCGATTATCATGCCGCCCGAAAATCTCAAAAAACAACCCGCAGCACCCATCCAGTCTGCCGCCCAGGCAAAACAATGGCCCATCGACAGTGGTGCCGTATCCATAGCGGACGATCTACCGCCTATCCCTATCGCCACTACTGAACCAAACCATCCAAAATTAGTCATTGAAACGCCCGAAGGCGAAGCTGCTGTCACCACCGCGTCAGACACACCCGCCAAGAAAAAACGCACTAGGTCGCGTCGTAAAAAGAAATCATCCGACAACCCCGAAGACGTAACCGCACAAGTAGGCGAGACAGACAAAGAACTGACTAAAAAAGCAGTT
>CAZCYG010000042.1:0-6995 GCA_964502795.1 uncultured Candidatus Saccharibacteria bacterium
AGCGCGACGCAGGTCGTTGCCCCATTTGATTGTATCGCTGATCGTCTTGCCGATGAGGTTTTGACCCAGTGGACTCTTGATACTAATACGTCCATCGCTTGGGTTTGCTTCGACGCTGTCAACAATCGTGTAGACAAAAACGCGTCCATTTGTATCTATCAGCTCAACAACCGAGCCGATCGCGACACGTAGTGCGTCGCGTTTGCGTGGGTATAATCGAGCGCTCGACATCAGCGCTTGTTTGTCGGCTAGTTCTGACTCGATTGCATCCAGCCGTGCTAGCATTTCGACGCGCGCCAGGCGTTCGTCATGATTATCAGTTTTGTCCTGTTCATGTAATGCGACAATCATTTTGCGTCGATCACGGCCAAGTTGATTGATTGCCTTTTTCAGGTCTTTCATTCCCTTTTTGCTAAGGTAAATGGTTTCGGTGGTGTTCATAGGTATGGTCCCTCCTTTTTGCTCTTTTCTGCCGGTTGATATGCCGGTCATGTTTTATAGTTTACCGGGTCTGTCTGAGAAAACAGTGAAAATTATTACACCGAATATGCGTAAAATGCCGTCGGTATGTCGATAACTCGATGTGTCTTTTGTCGTTATTTTTTATATTCAATCAATTCACCATCTTTTAGTTGGTAGGTGTGATCTGTTTTACCGGCAATATCGAGATCATGTGTTACTACGATGATGGTCGTGTTGTGCTTACGCGATAGATCGTGCAGTAGTTTAAAGATGGTAGTACCTGTCTCGCTGTCCAGATTACCCGTTGGTTCATCAGCCAGGATGAATGCAGGCTCGTTGCCGAGCGCCCGCGCAATACTAACGCGTTGCTGCTGGCCGCCCGATAGTTTACCGGGACGACGATTTGCTTGATCCTCGTCAATACCGACGGTTTTTAGTAGCTCCAGTGCTCGTTCCTTGCGTTTGCCCGCTGGCATGCCACCAAACTCTAACCCCAGCATGACGTTTTCCAGTGCTGTCAGATTGGGGATCAAATTATATTGTTGGAATACGAATCCGATTTTTTTGGATCGATAAGCCGTTTGCTTGTGACCCGATAATTTGGTGATATCCTGACCATCAACGACGATTTCACCCTTGGTTGGTTGATCAAGTGCGCCCAGTTGTG
This sequence comes from uncultured Candidatus Saccharibacteria bacterium, assembly GCA_964502795.1. Lineage (GTDB taxonomy): Bacteria > Patescibacteriota > Saccharimonadia > Saccharimonadales > Saccharimonadaceae > UBA2112. The sequence continues at coordinate 1,130 of CAZCYG010000042.1, forward strand.
CCAGGAGGGTTGATTTGCCGCTACCTGATTTGCCGATGATACTGACAAATTGTCCGGTTTTGATGTCAAAGTTGATGTCGTTGAGCGCATGTACGTCACCGCCAGGCGCATGGAATGTCTTGGTCAGTCCTTTTACGTGAATAGACATGTCATATCCTCCTTATTCTGTCCTTAATACTTCTGCTGGTCGAATACGTGCAATGAACCATGCTGGGATTGCGCTACCGATAATTGCGATCAGCAGTGTCAGACCGATACCGCTTGCAATGACTGTTGGGCTGACGGTACTGGTAATGTTTTGCAGACCTTGTTGTGCACCGCGGAAGAATCCGCCACCAGGGCCACCTGCGCCGCCTGGTCCACGGCTGGATGAGCTACTGTTTGCTTGATTCTGCACTAATCCTTCGGTGATGCTACCACTGACGGCAATACCGAGCGCAATGCCGATGATGCCACTGATGATGGTTAAGGTCAGGGCTTCGGTGACAAATTGTCCGATGACTTTGACGTTCGTGCCACCGATGGCTTTGATGACACCGATTTCTCGGCGACGTTCGCGGACGATCATCGTCATCATGAGGAGAACGATAACAGCTGCAGCGACGGTTGCGCCGATAACGCCAGTTGTTGCAAGGTTGCTGATACTACTGAGTGAACTGACGCTGCTTTCGGCTCGTTGTTGGTCGCTGGTGATATCGGCTTTGTCGCCAAGGGCTGATTTGAGACTGCTTACCACAGTTGCAACATTATCACTGCTGTCAACGCTAACGGTAACTGATGTCACTGCGCCTGCTTGATCGGTTAGTGTCTGAAGTGTTTTGAGCGGAACGATGATGCCGCTATCTTGGAATGTGCTACCTGTTGTGAATATACCTTTGACTGTTACGGTTTGACCGTACATAGTGAAAGTGCTGCCGACTTTTAGGCTATTCTTCTCTGCTAGCGTCTTGCCGACCAGTGCAATATTTTCGCTGCTGTTTCCATCGATTATGCTACCACTTGTCAGTGTCAAGCTTCCACCGTTGGTTGCGACACTGTCAGGACTGGTCGTGCCCGTTACTGTCGTGCGAGGTGTGGGTGCTCGGCGAGTAGTTGTGCTGGAGGATGAGCTGCCCTCGCTTGCAGGCATGGCGGGTAGGCTTTCACCTGATGAGCTATTCGAACTTTCAAAGCGTTGTTGGCGCTGACCAAAGCTGCCAAGTTCGAGTGATGGCGTCAAGTTGGTATCGTCAGCACCTAGCTGGTCTCTTAGTGTACTAGCTGCACTGGCAACATGAGTTGTCTTTGTGATTGTTGCTACTTGGTCGGCAGTCAGGGGATCACCACCCCCGGCAAAGCCCATAACACCTGCAGGCGTCACTGTAATGCCGGTCGCCGCATTCGCTTTTACTTCTGAGATGCGGGATTCCACCCCGGCTTTGGCAGCAAGCATGGCGATAATAAGCCCGATGCTGATTGTCAACATGATGACAATCGCACCAGCCCGTAGTGGGCTGCGAATTGCTCCTCGGATACCTCGCGATATCACGTTCATATAGTGTATTCTCCTTGTTTATTAAAGTTTCCGAAGTTTACTTTAAAATACCAAGCTGATATACGACTTAATTTTTTCTGTCTATTGGCAACAACACGATGAATGTCGTCTCACCATTTTCCACACTACTAACAGACAGTTCACCTTTGTGCAGCGTAACGATTTCTTTCGCCAGTGCCAGACCAAGACCTGACCCACCTTGAGTCCGCGACTCATCCGCACGGTAAAATCGATCAAATATATGCGGTAATTTATCGCTGGATATGCCGGTCCCACTGTTGACGACAGACAGTTTGGCGTTTTTGCCTTGTGCTGATAATGAAATAGTAATCTTTGATTTTTCGGGACTGTATTTCAATGCATTATCTACAAGAATGGTTAGTAGTTCTTCGATACTCGCTAGATTAGCTTTGACGGTGAGCGGCTTTTTGGGGTGACTAAGTGCAATGCGATTGGCGTTTTTGTCATATCTCTGAACGACCTCTGATGCGATTGTACCCAGATTGACAGATTCTATTTCCAGGCTGGAATAGTCGAGTTTTGATAGCTGCAACAGTGTTTTTGACAGGAGCGTCAGCTTGTTCACTTCCTCCAGGTTGCTTTCAAGCAATTCTTTCATCTCTGTTTTTGACAATTTTGGATCACGCAGGGCTACTTCCAACTCTGTTTTCATGGCAGCTAATGGCGTGCGGAGTTCATGACTAGCGTCACTGGTGAACCGAGACTGCGCTTCGTGTGTTGTCTCTATCTGACGGAGTGTACGACGCGCCAATAAATAACTCAAAATACCACCGCCAAATAGAATTAATAGATTAACATAGACAAGAGTTGCCAGAATATTGCGATTGGCGACATCGCGCTGGCCGTCTTGAAACGTCGAAAATAATTGATGATCTGGGTCAAATAGTGGCCGTGTGCCTGGTTGCTCAATCCGATTTTGAAATTCTTCTAACCTGTTTTGTACTTCGCTGGTCGTCGTCTGGTAGATGGTAATACTAAATAGTATGCTGATGCTCATAAGAATCAGCAGATACCAACCGGTTAATCGCAGTGTCGCAGCGTGAAACATTACAGCCCCTGCACCGTCACTCGTTTATTATTCATGCCTGGAGTATAGTCATCTATGCTGACTCTTTGCTTAAGAGAGGGAGCTTTTCTGCATGTGTGCAGTTTGTGATGAAAATTGAGGAACTCAAATGAGACGTATGAATTGATACGTCGAGTGAGTGCCGCAGATTTTCGCGCAAAATGTGCCATGGAGAGAAGTCCTATGCTTCAATTTTATATCCAAAGCCGCGCACAGTCTTGATAAGTGGCTTATCAAACGGTTCGTCTACTTTGGCGCGAAGGTATTTAATATAGACTTCGACGGTATTGAGCAAGATATCGGCGTCATAATCCCAGACGTGCGCGACGATACTTTCTTTGCTGGATGGGCGGCCCTGGTTGCGGAGTAGGTATTCGAGGAGTGCGAACTCTTTGCTTGTCAGATTGATCGGTGTCCCGCCACGGGTGACGCTATAGGTTGTCGTGTCAAGTTCCAGGTCTCCTGCCTTTAGTATGGTGCCTTTTTGTTCTGGCGGGCGGCGCAGCAGGGCACGTACACGTGCGAGTAGTTCGGCCAGCGCAAATGGTTTGACGAGATAATCGTCAGCGCCACTGTCCAGACCCTTTGTTTTGTCGGCTGTCGTACCGAGAGCGGTCAGTAGCAGTACGGGCGTATGAATTTTCGCTTCGCGCATGGCGGTAATAATACCGATGCCATCATAGTCACCAGGAATCATCCTGTCGATAATGGCAACATCGTAGGGTTCAGTGGTTGCCATCGCGTAGCCTTCGTCGCCATCATATGCGACATCAACGGCGTAGCTTTCTTGCTCTAACGCCTTTGCGACTGCTCGTGCAATCTTGTGTTCGTCCTCAACAACAAGTATCCTCATACTCTTATTATACTCCCCTTTTCTGATAGTCAACTGAAACTCAGGCGATATAAAGCGAAGGGTATTTAGAACTCCAAGTTTGCATGGATTGGAGTACGGGCAATAGGTCGCGACCTTTATCTGTTAGCTGATAGACGCAACGACTGCTTTCGTCGGTATGCTGCTTGGTGATGATACCGTGTGCTTCCAGCTGTTCCAGGCGTGCGCATAGCGTACGAGGATTGATGCCACCTACCCGTTCTTGGATTTGGCAAAATCGGACTGATTCTTCATTGATAAAATGTCGCAACAATTGTGGTGTCCACTTGTTGCCAAGTATGGTAGTTGCGCTGTCCACGCAGCCGATTGCTTCACTCGCTGTTTTCATACACTTACTATACATTAGATAGCGTTTTTTGGCAATGTGCAACAAGATGTAATACAGGTTGCGAACAAGCACTATTTGACTTATATAAAATAGTATGCTATAATAGAAAAATACTCTTGTCAGCTTTCTTTTACTTCGCGCAAGACATCACGAATGACTTTCTTTATAACTGCCGGATCACGGATAGGCATTTCGATTTTCTCTAGCCCTGCTTGCAACATTTTTCCGAGCGTATCAATGTTGGTGCCAACGGCTGCCGCAAATGCCAACGCTTCGACAATCCGCGCCTGAAATGCCGTCTCGACATATTCGGTAGCGGTAACGATACGCTCACTGCCAAACGGTAGTTGCGCTGCGGCTGTTTTGAAAATTTTGATACGGTCATTGACAAATGACTGTTGCATTGCCAGTACATCGAGAATAACTTTGCCGATCGGTTTGGCATTAGGCGCTTCAGGATCACCTGCCATTTCAAGAGCAAGCTTGCTGACATCATCCAGTATCCCATCAATACCATCGGCGAATATTCTGCCCGTATCGGCGACACGAATTGCCTGATCGGTTAGCTTTTGGCAGGCATTTGCCCGCTCGGTCGGGACGACACGACCATTAACTATTGTTACTTCTGTCGCGAATATGCCCGATACCACGTCGTCGCTATATTCATCCAAACCGTAATGATGCAGTACCTGCAGGGCACATTCAACGCTCAATGCTTCGTCTGTTTTCTGTCCGTCGTTGTCTATCACGATGGTCATGTTACCAAATGGTATCGTAATAGTCTCTACCTTGCCCGCGTGACCTACGATAAAATCATGAAATTGTGATGCCAGAATGACGACTGTATGGTGCCGGGGGTCTTTTCCTTGCTTGAATAGCTCAAGCGTGTAGTCGATATTCCAGAGCGAGCGCAGTTCTACGCCTTGGGTGTGCTCTTGGTTGTGATACTCTTTTCGTTCTGGGGCGTCGGCCTTGCCGTAACGCTCATATAGTGACTGCATACCAATAGAGGTGATTTGGAGTAATTTTGCGCGTAGTGTTTGGTCAAATTCAACCTCACTGTAGTGCGCCGATAATTGGCTGTCCAGTGTTGCTCCAAAATCAGGAAATTCATTGACTATTTCAGATACGGATTCGTAACGAGTGGTCATAATAACTTTCTACCGTGAAGTATAGCATAAATTGTTGAAAAAATGTTTAAAAAAGTGCATAATATTGTCTATTCCCAAGATAGTACATCGAGAGAAAAGGAGTTTTGGGGATGAAGATAGATGTGAGAGGTTTGCTGCTTGCTCTGACTCTGGTCGGAGCCGCGGTTACCTTCCTGAAGTGGCTCGATCCCGATTCGGGCTACGCGCTGCCCGACTATCGGCCAGAACAGACGGACTGGCGATGAGCGGCAGGAAGTGCGCAGTAGTGGCGCTGGCGGTGGCGGGTGTCGCGATCGTCGTACGGTTTGTGCATGGTGCCCTGAACGACGTACTGGACGAAAGTTCAGTGCTGAAGCTCGAGCCGCATGAACACCATTCCGTCGTCGACTATGTCGACATGGCAATCAACCTGGCGCAGGGACTGCGCCACTGACGAAAGGTTCTGAATGACCTACAGTCTACAAGAGCTGGGCTTCTATCCGGAATTCGAAGCCCCTCTCGACATGCAGCACCCGGTCTACCGACGGTGTCAGTTCGATCGGACACCGAAAGCCCGGATCCTCGATCGCTTGCGGTCGTTCGATCCGGTCGATGTGGCGGAGACGGTTGTGCGGTACATTCGTGCGCTGCGCGACCTGGTCACGTCACATCCGGGCTGACGGCAGGCCATCCAAAAGCGTGCGGCCCGGGGTGTGCGATGTTTACTCTCGCCACCCCGGACTGCACGCCGATTTTGTTTTGTCTACTAATTAATTAATCCCAATCAGTGTCCATGTGCCGCCGTGATTGTCGCTGCGCAGGTGGAATGTTTGATCACCATCGCTCAGGGCAAATATCTGGGCGATTTTTTCACCGTGACGAATCGTTGTTCGCA
>CAZCYG010000043.1:0-6990 GCA_964502795.1 uncultured Candidatus Saccharibacteria bacterium
TCAGGACTTCGCAAAGATGCCAGGCAATCGCCTCTCCTTCGCGGTCTTCATCGGTTGCCAGCCAGACAGTATCGGCGGCTTTGACGGCTTTTTTGAGCTCGGCAATTACCTTTTTCTTTTCAGGATCGATTTCATATTGAGTCACAAATCCATTTTTAACATCAATTGGCGGTGTGCCATCGGTCGTCTTTTTGACGATGCTGCGAATATGCCCGACAGATGACAACACATGAAAATCACTACCGAGGTATTTCTCGATAGTCTTTGCTTTTGCCGGGGACTCTACTATTACGAGGTTTTTTGCCATATATGCTGCTTGTGCCGTCTATTCAGCATGACACAATGGCAAATTGTACGCAAATTGACGAGGTTGTCAAGGCTTGGTTATTGACATTTTAAAGCATTAGTGCTATAATATAACCATGAATATCAATCATGTTCCCGTATCAGCTCACAATGCCCAAGCTTGGGAGCTGAATGAAATTGATATAGATATGACACTTCGCTGTCCCGATCAAAATGGCGTACTTACAATATGTGATTACTCGAAGACACAGACAAAACTTGCGAGCCTTAGTCTTACTGCCCTTGACGGTGAGCGAGGATTTATAGCTGAGCGTACGGATAATATTGCAATTCAAGCTCAATATGTTCGACCTCATAAATCATATGACCCTAATGGTAGAAATGTGTTTGTTGAGCCGGTGGAATTTGTACCCGTGTATCATGACTTTGTTACAGACCGCTGGCGTATAGATGTTGATCCAGAGAATGTTGCGGATCTGTCTGGGCTGAATACACTGGTATGGGCATTGGCGCACTATGGCTTGAAGCGAAAAAATAAACTGCTTGCGAGTGTTGAAAATTGATTCAACTTCTAGCGTGATGTCCACTGATTTGCGCCCGGACTACGAATGACGCCGTTGATTTCCGTCATTGTTAGCTCTGACTTGAATGTGCGTAATTGACTTATATATAAAATAGTGATACAATATAATATTGAGATGGCGAATAAATCGATATACAAAAACATTCAACAGGGCTGTTATTACAAAGAGGATGTAGCTGATTAGTATGGTAAGACAACCAGAACAGACTGTCGGCGATTATTTCGATGGCTTTGATTTTGATGATAGCGATTTGCTGGTAGTTCCGGGTACTGCGGATCGTGGGGCTGCAACACTTCTGTCGTGGATGGACTTTATTGTTGAGAGGTTTCCTGATGATAGGCGGCATATTATCGACTATCCAACTACAATCGGACCAGCGGTTGGTGGCATCCGTGCGCCCGGTTATGATGAATCAAAAGGGATCGGAGCGAAGGAGGTGCGAGAGTCGCTGGCACGTACTACAGGCCGTGCTGTGGTGATCGGTTATTCTCAGGGTGCTGATGCCGCGTGGGAGGGCGCTCAACAAGCCGTTGGTGCGGGAAAGATCAAGCCGGAGGATTTGCAGGTTATTTTGTGGGGGCATCCGCGCCGTCCAAATGGTCTTAAGGACGTCTTGAGCCGTAAACATCGTGTTGTGTCACGACTATGTAAGGCTGCAGTAGGTGCAGAGATAGATGGCGCATGGGAAATCGATCCCCGTATCACTGTGACATCACTTGCAATATGTAACGACCCTATCACGACATTTCCGTTTATGTGGTCGCATCCATTGCGATCTGGAGCATCGGCTGCAGCGGGATATTTCATGCTTCATTCGGGTATGGGGTATGAGGGTGCGGCGCAACTGGCAAAGCTCCCCGTTGCGCGAGTAGAAAAAGTACCCGGTAGTACCACGACATATATTGACGCGAGTACGGCTGATCCTATGGAGCAACTGCGGGCGTATATACAACGACGGTGGCAAAATAGACGAATGAATAACGTCAACTAGCGTAATGTCCACTGATTTGCGCCTAGACTGCGGACGAGACCATTTATCTCCATCATCGTCAGTTCTGTAGCGAATTCACTGGCATTTACCCCTGTCTTTATTTGTAATTCATCGCCATCGCGAATACCGCTCTGGAGTAGTTCGATGATCTTCACCTGTGTCGGATTGTCGCCAAGAGCAAGGGTTGTCTGTGGTTGCAATAGCTGCGGAGCGATTCTTTCGAGGATGTCTTCGGCAGAGGTGACGGGGATCGCACCTTGTTTTAGCAGTAGGTTACAGCCAGCAGATAGCGGACTGGTGATATTTCCTGGGACGACAAATACATCTTTCCCCTGTTCCAGTGCGTGACTTGCGGTGTTGAGCGTTCCACTTTTTGCTGCCGCTTCGGTAATCAGGACTGCGTCAGATAGACCGCTAACAATTCTGTTTCGCTCCAGAAATTGATTGGGATATCCAGGTGTGCCAGGTTCGTATTCGCTGATGATTGCCCCACCGCCACTCACGATATCGTCGCCAAGCTGTCGGTGTGTCGATGGATAAAGACGGTCAAGTCCATTTGCCTGGACTGCGATTGTTAGCCCTCCGACGTCCAAGGCCGCTCGGTGCGCGATACCATCGATACCAAGCGCCATACCACTGATAATAACGATCCCTCGCTTGGCGAGATTGCTTGCCAGTGATGTCGTCACTTCTTTGCCATAAGTGGTTGGTTTGCGCGTTCCAACGATTGCAATTGATGGCAGACGTCGATCCGGCAATATACCTATGTAATACAATTTTTCTGGTACAACAGCAATAGTACCTATAATCTGGGTATATTTGTTGTCTTGGGGTGAAATATAATTGATTTTCATAGGAAATGTGTCAAAAAGTGTTGACATTCTGTCAAATCAGTGCTAAAATGAAGCATGGTTGATGGCCATATGGTCATCCAATCGCACCTTATACCCCCTATTCTAACTTATGTTAGGCGCTGTGCAAGTATTCTTTAAAGTATCTACCCTCCACTTTTAAGAATTAGTCTCCTAGAGATTTGACAATGCTTGCATGGCTACTAACCCTTTTCACCAGCGGACCTCCATAAATGTTGTGAGGTGGGTCACGCTTCGATATGCGTTCACTCGTGTATCCCCCGTTTCGGGTGGGTGGAAGGGCCATATGGCGCCAGGTGATGCCCACCCTTACCTGGCGCTTTTTGGTTGGTAATAAGACACCCTTTCAGGGTTTCTCATCGCGTAGGCAAAATGAGATACATTTTGTCTGGCTACTCTTCCCGTTAACTATAAAAATAATTTTGAATTTAATTCGAGATTATTTTTTATTTTATCAAGCAGTTAAAATAGGAACTATTTCGTGGCGGCAGCTGCGGGAGATACTGTACAATAGTAGTCAATGCACCAAAATCATCCTTTTCGTATATTTGCTATTTCTGGTTTTTTGACGTTTCTTTTGGGCATCATTATGTTTGCCGTTGGTGGGATTGGCATGTTGTGGTTGTATGCCGTGCTGGTGCTGCTCGAGATTACGTTTAGTTTTGACAATGCGGTGGTGAACAGCCGTATTTTGACGCGTCTGAGCCCGCTGTGGCAGACGTTATTCCTGACCGTTGGTATCTTTTTTGCGGTGTTTGTGGTGCGGTTTTTGCTGCCGATTTTGATCGTCATGCTGACGACTGGTCTCGGCGGCGGTGCGGTCATTGACCTAGCGCTCAATCACCCCGAAACATACGGCCACGAGCTTGAAAAAGCCGCGCCGCTGATCGATGCGTTTGGCGGCACGTTCCTACTCATGATCGGATTGTACTATTTTGTTGACCGTCAAAAGGACGTACATTGGTTGCAAACGATCGAAAGTGGTTTGTCCAAAGTCGGCCAGATTCGATTCATTAAGTTGATTACGATGCTGGCAGTGGCGACGGTCATGTATTTGACGGTTGACCAGGAAGTACGTCAGGTGGTATTGATTTCGAGCTTGCTGGGTATTGCGCTGCACGTTGGGCTCGAAGCAGTGTCGGCGTTTTTTGAAAAACGTAATCATGCCACTGGCGGCTCCAAGGTGAGACACCAAGTTGGTTGGGCAGCTTTCGCGTCGTTTATGTACCTCCAGGTGCTCGACGCGTCGTTTTCATTCGACGGCGTGATTGGCGCGTTTGCGATTACCAGCAGCGTGCTTTTGATCATGGCGGGGCTTGGGGCTGGCGCGCTGTGGGTGCGCTCGCTGACGGTGTATTTGGTGCGGACGGGCACGCTGGCGAAGTATCGCTACCTGGAGCATGGTGCGCACTGGGCGATTTTGGCGCTTGGACTAGTGATGCTCGCCAAACTGTACCACGTTGAACTGCCCGAATACATTACCGGATCGCTTGGGCTGATATTTATCGTGACGGCGGTGACATCGAGCGTGATTGAAAAACGGCGTGAGTCAAAAGCTTGAACCCTATAAGTATTTGCAGGATGAACAGTAAATTGCAACAAATTTGCAACTATCAAAAACTGACTATATGCTAGAGCTATTACATTAACAGGAAAAGATATTACATGGATATATTTTGGATGATACTTGCAATAATCGTGGGCAGTTCAATTTCACTGCTTGGCGGAGCACTGATCTTTACGACAAAAAAGCGACGTGACAAAGCGATTTTGATCGCGATGCCATTTGGTGCGGGTGCGTTGCTGGCAGCGGCGTTTTTCGATCTGCTGCCGGAAGCGTTCGAACTGGGTGACGCCCGGACACTGCTTCTCTGGACCTTGGTCGGTTTTATGATCTTTTTCCTGCTGGAACGGAGTGCTGGCTGGTTTCATCATCACCATGAACATACGGATCATGCAAAAAATGCCAGTCAGCGTGGTTTGATTGTGTTTGGCGACCTCATGCACAATGCAATTGATGGTGTTGCTATCGGTGCGGCGTTTTTGGTAAATCCCGCGCTGGGATTTATTACGACGATAGCCGTCAGCGCGCACGAGATACCCAAAGAGCTCGGCACCTTTGCCCTGCTGCTGTCACGTGGTTGGCGCGACAGAGCGGTGCTGCTGGCAAATATCGCAACTGCTGTGGCGACAATTGTCGCTGCTGTGATCGTCTACCTACTGGGTAGCAATGAACGATTGCCCGTGGCAGAGCTGCTGGCGGCGACAGCGGGATTCTTTCTATATATCGCGGCGAGCGATATTATTCCTGACATTCATGAACAGCCGCGCAAAATAGGCATGATTCAGGCTGTGGCACTTGTCATTGGCGTGATACTAGTAGGTATTGTCATCAGTATGTTAGGTGTTTAGCTACAAACTGTGACTGGTTGACGTATGGTTATCCGCCACGAAATAATCGATCAATTCACCTACTTTTGGCAGAATATCTGATTGTAATTTGTTCGATTCGTCGCTGCTGAATTTGCCAAGTACGAAATCAACCGCATCCTGTTTGTCGGCAGTATCATTCCAGATACCGACACGAATACGTCGATACTGTTCTCCCAGGTGGGCGTTGAGAGATTTGATACCATTATTACCAGCGTCACTGCCTTTGTCACGGGTACGCAAGGTGCCAAACGGTAACGCCAGTTCATCGTGGATAACCAGGATGTCAGTCGTGTCTACTTTGTAAAAATCAGCGAGTGCTCGGGCTGCGCGACCAGTTTCGTTGTAATATGTCGTGGGCTTTACGAGCAGTACCTTGTCGTTGTCAGTGTCGATTGTGGCAATGTCAGCATCAAATTTGGGTTTGGACTGGAACGCGGCATCTTTTTGGTAGGCATAATGATCAAGCGCGGCAAATCCCACGTTGTGCCGTGTACCATCATATTTTGATTCAGGATTCCCCTGCCCGATGACTATTTTCATAGTGAAATTGGCGAAAGCCTACTCCTCTTTTTTCTTTTTTCCCTTGTTGATCGGTTCTTTCCCCTCGGCAATGCGTTGTTTGTTTAGTTTAACTTGCTTCTCGTCGATATAGCTGAATTTAATCGGTGTACCTGCGTAGTTGTATGTTTCGCGTAGCAGACGCTCGAGATAGCGTTTGTATGACCAGTGCACGAATTTCAGATTACTACCGTGGATGACGAACCATGGAGGGCTGGTGTCTGTCTGTACGATATAGCGGAATTTTGGATGGGTGTTTTTGAGTCCGGCTGGCGGGTGTTTTTGAACGGCTAGTTGCAGGAGATCGTTGAGGACACGCGTCTTTGTTTCTTGGTTGCGACGCATGTCGATATCAATAGCCAGTTCGAACAACTTGGTGACATTTTGGCCGGTGACTGACGAGGTAAAAATAAGCGGTGCCCATGGCGTGAATTTGAATGCTTCCGCGATTCGTGGCGCAATTGTGTCGCGAGTGAACGCATCTTTGTCCTCAACGCTATCCCACTTGCTGACAACGATAGCCATACCCTTGCCTGCTTCGTCAATAATGCCCGCCAGTCGCTGGTCCAGCTGAGTGTTTAATTCATTGGCATCCATCAACAGGAAACATATATCTGATTGTTCGATTGCCTGCAACGTGCGGAGGACGCTGAATTTTTCGATCCCTACCTCTTGCTTGCCAGGCTTTCTCATGCCTGCAGTGTCTAGTAGCTCGATGTCTCGCCCTTTATATTTGACAGGGACACGGTTGACATCGCGTGTTGTTCCCGCGATGTTTGCCACGATGGCCTGTTGTTTGCCAGCGAGTGTGTTGAAAAGCGATGATTTGCCAACGTTTGGTCGGCCGATAAGTGCTATTCGCAGCACATCATCGAGTTCCCGCTCAGTTTTAACGGGTATCAGGTGTACAATTTCATTCAGCACGTCAGTGATGCCACTATTATGTTCGGCACTCGTGCGCACAATCGTTTTGATGCCGAGCCGTTTGAATTCGTCATCCTTGAGACTTCCTTTCAAATCGGCTTTGTTAGTGACCAGGATGACAGGTTTTTTACTTTTGAGGGCCTTTTTGGCGACAAACCGATCATCATCGCTGACATATTGAGTACTGTCGACGACAACGAGTATAACATCGGCAACATCAGCAGCTTCACTTATTTGCTCTTGGATTGATGCTTCGAACTCGTCGTTTGGATCTTTGAGTCCTGCAGTATCTACCAGCCAAAAGTGATGATCATGATACATT
>CAZCYG010000044.1:0-6929 GCA_964502795.1 uncultured Candidatus Saccharibacteria bacterium
GTCTCGTCACGATGACACCGGCACTTGCACTTGTCATTGGTAATGGAGTTAGCTGGTGGTTCAGTCAACGCCAAATGATTAAATTGCGCTACGTCGGCAAGAAACAAATGGGGACTACGACCTATGACTTTACGTTTGATACTAGAGCCTTACGGTTTGATCCGGGTCAGTATATTGAATTAACGTTACCGCATGCGCGCAGTGATAGGCGGGGTCAGCGACGTATATTTAGTATTGTCGCCAAACCGCATGACGAGCAAATAAGTATAGGTACAAAAATTCCGAAAAAACCGAGTAGTTTCAAGCGAGCTTTAATGAGACTAAAAGCGGGTGATGTTGTATACGGCACCCGTATTGCGGGCGATTTTGTATTACCATCGGACACGACGCAGCCAATCGTATGTATTGCGGGTGGGATTGGCGTAACACCATTTGTTAGCTTTTGTTTGTCGTCCAGACGTCCGTTACGGTTGATTTATGTCGTGAGTAATAGCCAGGATGTAAGTTATGTTGAACAGTTACGACAACACGCGGTTGACGTGACGATCGTTTCGCCCGATAGTATGCGACTGCCCGACCAGGACTGGAACCACTATCAAGGTACATTGACCGCAGAGACAGCGGGGCGATTAATTGATGTGACGTCTAGCCCACTAACATATATTTCTGGCCCACCAGCTATGGTTATGACGACGAAACGCATCGTAAAAAGCATTGGCGTAAAGCACATAAAAGTTGACGAGTTCAGCGGGTACTAAACAGGAAAGGGCGACCCAACCCGGTCGTCTCGATGCGTTACAATAGGATCTATGAGGATTATTGGTATCGATCCAGGCACTGGTATTTTAGGCTTTGGTGTGGTGGATGTTCATAATAATCAGTTCAAACTGGTAACGGCCGGCGTGATTACGACACCTGCACATACACCGCTCGATGAACGGTTAGAAGAAATATTTGACGGGTTGACCGAGATTATCACTGAAACAAAACCGGAAGTCATGTCAATTGAAAAGTTATTCTTTTCACGAAATGTCACAACGGCGATTAGCGTTGCCCAAGCGCGTGGAGTAGCAATGTTGACTGGACGTAAATCCCGGCTACCAATAGCGGAGTATACACCGCAGGAAATTAAGCAGACACTCACTGGATACGGCAAGGCCGACAAAAAACAAATGCAAGAAATGGTTCGTCTGCAGCTAGGGCTTAGTGAAGTGCCAAAGCCCGATGATTGTGCCGATGCGCTAGCGGCTGCCATGACGCATGTCTTAATGCATCGTCAAACATCGTCCTAGCGGAGTATTCCGTGTATACTGAGAGTAATGGGTAAAAAACTACATTTACTGGGTGCATTTGCATTCAGGCATCCTGTCTGGGTAACAAGTATTTGGGTCATTGTTATTGTACTTTTGGGCTACGCAGCGTCCGTTTATATCAAACCAACGTCGTCAGCAATTTCAATTCCAGGCACTGAAGCACAAAAAGCTCTTGATAGGATGGGTGAACTGTTTCCAAATGAAGGTAAGGGTTCCGGGCGTATCGTATTTGCCGCTCCTGACGGCAAGAAAATAACGGATTTTGAAGGTGTTGTAACAAAAACAACAAAGAAGTTTGTTGACATTGATGGCGTATCGCAAGCAATTGACTACACAGTTAATACGAGTGCACTGTCAAGTGATAAGACGATAGCGTATACCCAGCTGCAACTACAGCAAGGCAGCGGGAGTATCAGCGAAGACACTACGGCGGCAATAAAAGACGTTGTTCAGAATGCTCGCAACACGGGATTGCAGGTTGAAATGGGCGGTGACATTGTCCGCCAAACACCCAGTGATATAGTCGGTGTCGGCGAAGCTGGTGGTCTGATGGTGGCACTGTTGGTGCTCTGCGTGACGCTTGGTTCGCTGGTGGCTGCAGGATTGCCAATTGTGACTGCACTGACAGCTGTCGCAGTCAGCATGGCGGGTCTTTTTTCGCTTAGCCAGGTCATCGATATTAGTGCAACGACGCCTGTGCTTGCAATTATGCTGGGACTAGCCGTCGGCATTGATTACTCGCTGTTTATCATCAATCGCTATCGGACATATCTTGCTGAAGGCTATGAGTATGAAAAAGCTGCCGCACATGCTATTGGCACTGCTGGCAACGCAGTTGTTTTTGCAGCTACGACGGTCATTATCGCATTGGCTGCACTGAGTGTTGTTCAGATACCGTTCATGACATCAATGGGTCTAGCTGCTGCGGCAGCAATTGCAATCGCTGCCTTGGTTGCAATTACGATGACACCTGCATTGTTACATTTTGCCGGTCGCTTTGTGGTGCCTAGGCGATCTCGCGCGGCTGTCCTGGCGGCGCAGAAAAAAGGTGCTCATGAAGACCATCATGCTGACCGGTCAACTTTTTGGTATCGTTGGGGTGCAATGCTGACAAAATACCGATTTATCGTACTGATAATTGGTATCACGCTCATCACAGTCGTTGCATTACCGGTCAGAGATTTGCGATTGGGATTACCGACTGACGAACATGCAGCGACAACATCAACGGAGCGTAAGGCATACGATCTGTTGTCGAAAGGTTTTGGCATTGGATTTAACGGTCCACTTATTCTAGTGGTCGAAGGTTTGCCTGCGGTGACAGATGCCGATCGTGCAGTAGTACGATATCAGGCAGAGTCGCAGTTGAATGAAAAAATTGCAGCGGCAGCTGCCGAGCAGGAATCAGTATTTCGACAAAAAGCTGCTGCCGTACAGACACCCGAAGAATATGCTGCACTTCAGGAGCAAATTGCGAGCGCACAAGCAGCTGGCGAACAACAGAAACAAGCGGCGCAGGCACAAATAGAACAAAATGTGAAAGACCACGCCAAACTCGTACAATTGAATAAAGTGGCTGGAACGATCACTGGCGCGGTGAAAATCAAATCAGCAACACCATTCCTCGCGACCAACAACGGAACAAGCGGATTAATACAGGTTATCCCGAATTCCGGTCCCTCGGATCAGCAGACAATTGATTTAATAAATACGCTGCGGGATTCGAGTAATCGCAAAAAGCTAACAGGTAGCGAATCGATAACACTAAGTGTCACCGGGTCAACGGCACTCCAAAATGACGTGAATGTTAAACTGGCAAACGCCCTGCCCGTTTATCTGATGGTTGTTGTCGGACTCTCGTTCGTTATCCTGGTGGTGGCATTTCGCTCGATTCTTGTTCCGCTTAAAGCGACACTTGGATTTCTCTTGTCGGTGCTTGCAATGTTTGGAGCATTGGTCGCTGTATTTCAATGGGGGTGGCTTGGCATCAGTGATGCGACAGGCCCGATCATTAGTTTTCTGCCGATTATCGCAATTGGCATATTGTTTGGTCTGGCAATGGATTACGAGTTTTTCCTAGTGACAAGCATGCACGAGGCGTACCGTGAAACAAACGATGCACCTCGCTCAATTCATCGTGGATTTGCGCATGCCAGCAAGGTTGTCGTAGCGGCAGCGTGTATCATGGTGGCAATTTTTGCCGGATTTATCGGTAACCATGATTCGACTATTCGTGCGATTGGATTCGGATTGGCATTTGGTATTTTTGTTGACGCGTTTATCGTTCGTCTGATGCTTGTTCCGGCAGCAATGGCCGTACTGGGCAATGCTGCATGGTGGTTGCCTGCGTGGCTGGACAAAATATTGCCCCGCATAGCTATCGAAGGTGAAGAACCTTCAGGCGGGCTGAAACGACGCCGAAAATCAAATCAGTAAATGAGTGGCCAGGTATACTATTCCCAAGCGTTACCTCAGGAAATTTGTTATAATAAGACAAATGCGACGTCAAGGAAAATATACAAGACGCGTGACACCTGCACAACATGTGAAACGGCAGGTGCGGCAGCGATTTCGCTGGTGGCATAACCTAAGCTGGAAAAAACGGGTACTCGTAGTAGGTGTACCGATACTGACAGTTCTGGTAGTGCTGCCACTGGCAACATATCTGTATTTCGCGCGTGATATCTCTGACCAGGATCGGCTGATGAATCGTAACAATACGGGTATTATTCTGTATGCAAATGATGGCAAAACAGAAGTATACAGTAACGGTCGCGCCCAACATCGTAGCTTGGTGCCACTTGATCAGATTTCTCAGCCGGTCAAAGACGCATTAATTGCTAGCGAAGACAAGGATTTTTATAAACACAGCGGCTTCTCGGTATTCAGTACGCTACGTGCGGTGTATGGGTATATTGTCAGTGGTGGTGGTAGTTATGGCGGGTCGACGATTACGCAACAGTTGGCAAAAATAACGGTGCTATCGAGTAACCGGAGTTTTCTCAGGCAGTATCAGGCTTTTTCGATTGCCGTCGCGATCGAAAATACCTACAGCAAAGATCAGATACTCGACATGTATTTAAACTCTGTCTATTTTGGCGAAAATGCGTTTGGTATCGAGGATGCCGCTAAGGTATATTTTGGTACAACGCCGGATAAGTTAGATTTGGCGCAGGCATCAATGTTGATTGGGCTGCTGCCCGCACCGAGCGTATATTCGCCAGTGAGTGGTAATGCCGAATATGCCAAGGAGCGACAGACGACGGTACTTGGACGCATGGTGACGAACGGGTATATTACTGAACAGGAAAAACAAGCAGCACTTGCTCAGCAGCTGACGTATCAGCCGCCAAAATCATCGATTAATGACAGCATCGCGCCACACTTTGCGGAAATGGTCTTAAATGAACTTTATGAAAAATATGGTGAAGAGACGGTCACGCGAAGTGGCTACCAGGTAACGACAACGCTGGATGCCGGTATACAAAGTACGCTGCAGTCAGCTGTTGCGGCGAATATGCCGACAATCAATCGTTATGAGGGACATAATGCGGCTGCGGCTGCGATTGATCCAACGAGTGGAGAAGTTCGTGGGCTGATTGGTAGTTATGATTGGAATGACGAGAATTACGGCAAAGTCAATGTTGTCACATCGCTGCGACAGCCAGGGTCAAGTTTCAAGCCCATTTACTATAGCCGCGCGCTTGCGGATGGGATTATCACTCCCGCGACGATTCTCAAAGACGTCAAAACCGATTTTGGCGGGTACGTGCCACTTGATGCAGACAAGAAATTCCGGGGCGATGTCACTGTCCGTAACGCACTGGATTGGTCGTTGAATATTCCCGCCGTAGAAGTGATGCAAAAGCTTGGGATCGATACGGCAATCGAACAAGCGCAAAGTATGGGGCTGAGTTCTATCGATAAAAAGAACAATTACGGGCTTAGTCTGGCGCTTGGTTCGGCCGAAGTAACGCCATTGCAAATGACCAATGCATACGCTGCATTTGCTAATCAAGGTACGCAATACGAAACGACGACGATTAAGAGCATCAGTAGTAAATATAGCGAAAAGGTATTTCAGTCAAAACCGACGGCAAAGCGTGTGCTCAGTTCGCAGGGAGCATTCTTGTTATCGAATATTTTGTCCGATAACGCAGCGCGTTCAGCCATATTTGGCAGCTCACTGAACGTGTATGATGCAAGTACAAAAGCCGTCAAAACGGTTGCCGTCAAAACGGGTACGACCAATGATTCACGCGATGCATGGGCGATTGGTTATACACCGCAGATCGCGCTGGGCGTTTGGGTTGGTAACAATGATAATGCGGCAATGGCAAATGGCGGGTCGATTATGGCGGGACCAATATTTACCAAAGCTATGGGTTCGATACTGGCTGGAGTTGATACGAAGTTTACGGCACCAAGTGGTGTGGTGCAAAAAAATATATGTTACAGCAACCATGGTTTGGCAGATGATGCTGTCAAAGGTAGTACCTATAGCGAATGGTTCCTGACGACTGCTCTGCCAACGACAAAGTGTTCCGTCGGATCACAGTCACCCTCGCCGACCCCGACGCCTACCCCAACCGAAACGCCAACAAATAATGTTGTCGTAACGCTTACTGCCAATCCAGCCACGAGCGCGCAACAGAATGATGCGGTAACATTTACGGCGATAGTGTCGACCAATAGCGTTACGGGTTCAGTTCGGTTTCGTGATGGTAATCAGACACTCGGTATGAGCAAAGTGGTTGGTGGCAGCGCATCAATGACAACGTCACTGCTAAGTGTTGGATCACATACGATCACAGCGACTTTTATACCTGACGATAGTGATCAAAACGAAGTAACGACGACACTTGAGTATCAAATTACTTCTGGTAGCCAAAATAATAATCGTGGACGATAATTTTAATGCTAAAGTATGAGATAATGACAATATGATTGCTCATGTTTTCGGGACGGTCGCAGAAAAATTCGGTAACTCGATTATTGTTGATGTGCATGGTGTGGGGTACGAAGTTGCCGTTGCATTTGGTGATTATGAAAAAGCAATGCTGCATGAAGAAATAAAATTTTATACGTACCATCATATCCGCGAACAATCACAGGAATTGTTTGGGTTTAGCAGTCTTGCCGCCAAGAAACTATTTGAGCTGTTGATTACCGTGCAGGGTGTCGGGCCAAAAGCGGCATTGTCGATCTTGTCACTTGATGATAGCGAAGTCGTGCGAAATGCAATTGCTATGAGCGATGCAGTATATATCGCATCGGCAAGTGGGGTAGGAAAGCGAATCGCCGAGCGCGTGGTTGTTGATCTGTCTGACAAAGTTGGGTTGCCACTGCGTTATGATATTTCAAATACCGGTACATCGCAGCAAATCTCTCACACAGATGAAGCACTTGAAGCCTTGATGGCACTTGGTTATACACTTGCCGATGCGACTAGATCCCTTGAAGGTGTACCAACTGACCTATCCACTGCCGACCGTGTCACGCAGGCACTTAAGAGCTAGGTTATAATTCCAAAAATGCGCGCATTTCGACAGTATGATCGAGAGGTAGACGGAAATAGCTCGATGGATTGTTCGCATTCCGATCCAGGAACAAATA
>CAZCYG010000045.1:0-6926 GCA_964502795.1 uncultured Candidatus Saccharibacteria bacterium
GAACCACTTGGGTAGGGACGATATCGTTACCTGGTGCGCTGAAACGACGATCGGGCGCCGCAGCGGGGGTAGGGGTGGTCAGTGGTTCTGCTGGAGTGCCAAGCAGCTCTGCATCAGACTGCAAGATAGGATTCAGAGGATCAGTGACAAGGTCAGCAGTGGGTTGATGTGCAAAAGGGTTATCGTGGTGATGTATCATAAGTTGATTATATCATATTTATATTAATTATGCAAGCATAGCGTGATGAATCCGCTCATATCTTTGTCTGATCTATCATCAGAATAAGATTACAGAATCCGGTAATCTCGTTGCCCTTGACGTCGAGATACCATATTGCTATACTAAATATAGTAAAGAGAAAGGGAAAAATGACCGAAATAGCTGTATTTGTCGGTAGTTTGCGTGCCGATTCACTGAACAAAAAACTTGCTAAAAACCTGGAAAAGCTTACTCCTAAGGGCGTAAGGTTTAATTACGTGGATTTGAATCTTCCGCTGTATAACAACGATCTGGAAATAGAATTTCCGGACGCTGTAAAGGCACTGAAAACGGTTGTTGCAAACAGCGACGGTATATTGATCGTGACCCCTGAATACAATCGCAGCATTCCCGGCGTGCTGAAAAACGCCATTGATTGGGTCAGCCGACCTTATGGAGACAACTCATTTGATGGCAAGCCGCTTGCTCTTGCCGGAGCAACAAGTGGTCCAATCGGTACGGCAGTGGCGCAATCAGATTTACGTCATATTGCCGGGTATCTGAATATGCGGCTGCTTGGCCAGCCAGAGCTTTATTTTAACTTTGCCGATAAAAAGCTTGATGCAAATGGCGAGATCGTTGATGAATATCGGGATCAACTACAGAATTTTATCGATAATTTTATCGCATATATAAACAAGTAGTCATACGCTAACTGGCTTGCTATCATAGATGTATGAAGCGAATTGCTGGAGGTATTGTCGCGCTGTTTTTGGCACTATTTGCGCTACCTGTTGCTGTCGGCGCGGCAGTGAATGATTTTAGCTTTCAATCATTTGAAGCCGACTATTATTTAGATAGGGACAGCGATGGCAGATCGACGCTCAAGACGGTTGAAAAGCTGGTTGCAGAGTTCCCGAATTTTGATCAAAATCACGGTATCGAGCGAGCAATTCCAAAAAGCTACGATGGTCTCGCTGAGGTTAAGTCAGAGGAGCGTAGTCACGGTCATTCGACTAGTTTGCGTATCGTGTCAGTAACCGATGCTAATAAAAAGGCACTTCCGTACTCAACGTATAGCGATAATCACGACAACCTAGTCGTACGCGTTGGTAGTGCTGATCAGTTTGTGCGCGGTCAGCAAACCTATATCATTACATACGAGCAGCGCGATGTCACCAAATATTTTGCCAATCCTGGTGACGATGAGTTTTACTGGGATACCAACGGTGCTGGATGGTCACAGCCATTTGGTCGGGTTGTGGCAAGGGTGCATCTGAGTGATACGATCGCAAAGGTATTGAATGGAAACACTGCGTGTTATCAGGGTGCGACTGGTTCGACAGAGCGATGCGAGATAACAAGAGAGGGTAACGCTTTTACTGCACAGACGACTAATTTGGCTGCAGGACAAAACATGACCATCGCGATTGGGTTTGCTCCGCATACGTTTGCTGGATATCAACCATCTGTTTGGGATAAGTTATTCGTGGTGTGGGTAACGATTCTTATTATTAGTTCGATTGTTGGGTTTGCGTCGCTGTTTTGGCTGGCGTATCGGTATAGCAAATCAAGTAATCGAACGAACGAGCTGCCGCCGATACCCGTTGAATATATACCGCCAAAAGGTACGAGTGTTTTGGCAGCGGCGCAAATCGGTGATGATACGCGGGCCGACACGACTGCGCAGCTGATTGATCTGGCGGTGCGGCACTATATAACGATTACGCAGACTGCCGAAAAATCTTTGTGGAAGCAAGCCGAGTATGATCTGGAGATCGTGAAAAACACGGCGGCCCTGACGAGTGAAGAGCAGGATTTTGTGCAGACGTTGTTTGGCGACACGGCCGTAGGCACGGTGCTGGCTACTAAAACGCTCAAAAATAACTATAGCGTGGCTAGCAAACTGCAGAGTAATGCGCGGCAGCTGACCAAAAAGATCAAGGGTGAGTATGAGCTGCGCCATGAAGACAAAGCCGTAAGTAGGGGGTTCAAGCGGATTGGTGTGGTGATGGGCGTGGTGAGCATTTTGCTGGTGTCGCCCATGCTGCTGATTGCGGCAATCGTGGCGCTAGGCTGCGGTTGGACGATCCGCCCGCTTACGGACAGAGGTCTCGAACTACGGCGTTACCTGGCGGGGTTGAAACAATATATAGAACTGGCCGAAAAAGACCGGATCAAGATGCTGCAAAGCCCTGAGGGTGCCGAGAAGGTCGGGGTGAAAATCAAGGGTGGGACAGACAAAAAATTGATCAGACTGTACGAACGCACGCTGCCGTATGCCGTGCTGTTTGGGCAGGAAAAAGAATGGAACAAGCAGCTGGCGGTGCGGTATGAAAGCACTGGTTCGTCGCCTGATTGGTATGTAGGCCATAGCGCGTTCAACGCTGCTGTATTTACGAGTAGCATGAATGATTTTAGCAGCAGCATGAACAGCTACGGCACATCGTCCAGCTCGTCAACTGGCGGTTCATCAGGCGGTGGATCGTCCGGCGGCGGAGGTGGCGGCGGAGGTGGCGGCGGCTGGTAGCACCAAACGATCAGGAGACTTAGCTTTTACGCGGAAAATCAATATACACTTTTGCCTCAAAATCGTACTGACCACCAGCGTATGGATTGAGCTTATCGGTTTGAGGTAGCAAGCCATGTTGCCATTGGTACTTGTCGCTTGCAAGTGGCTGGCCTGGGTAGACGACCAATCGCCAATTGTCGTTATGTACGAGAGTCCGCGGTAACTCAACGAGTCTCTGTCTCAAAATATGCGTGATAACAATTTCTTCGAGTAGGAAGCTAATATTTGCGTCATTATACTCTCGACCCGCCATATCGTGCATGAGCGCATCTCGAAACGCGGCATCACTCCGCTCTGCCTTACGGAGTATTGCCAAGTAACTGGTGTATTGCGGCGCGTTGAGGATTGGATAATCAATTGGCAGGAAGTGAAAAGCATTCGGTATAAAATCTTTACTTTTATGTATGAGGTTGCGTAGCGCCACGGCGTGATTCAATGCCTGACCATTCATTTTCTTGCGGAGTTCTAGGGACGCGTCATCTGAATTCATATACAATCCATTTGTGTAGAGCAGTACAACATCATTTGAAAGCGTTTCAAATTTTCCAAGGAAATAATCAAAGATCTCATAGCATTTTTCGGGTGTTTGCGCATTTGCCAATCGCGACATCGAAAGGGGGACGATCAGATAACCATCGCCCGCAATCCGCTTAATATCAAATCCTGAATTCATACGCCAATCATACCAGAAAGCGCCCCGCAAGAATATGTGGGCGTATGACCAAAGTCAGATTGCTGGCTTTAATTTGTTACAATAATTGAATGAAAAGGATTTCTGAAGAGCATGTGACACTAGTCAAACCCTTCTTTGAACTTGCTGTGCAAGAGGCACTAAAAGCGACTTGCCACAGGGCTCGCTGCGGTTCTGTGATCGTAAAGGATGGCAAGGTTTTAGGTGTTGGTTATAATTCACCACCACTCAATGACGAGAACCGTAGGACATGTGATGAGATATGGGATTATAGCAAAAAACCAAAGTATGATCTAACTTGTTGCGTGCACGCCGAGTGGCGAGCTGTGATAGATGCCTGTAAAAATAATGCAGATGAAGTAGTGGGCGCAACGCTTTATTTTATGCGGATTGATGCCGATGGTAATTTTACAGATGCTGGTGAACCGTATTGTACGACTTGCAGTCGTTTTACGATGGAGAGCGGTGTGGGTGAGTTTGCCTTGTGGAACAACAACGGCGCAGACATATATCCACTGTCAGAGTATGACGCGTTGTCGTATGCTTATCACAAGTTGTAGATACGGTCTGTCATTCACACTTTGCATGCTATTATAAGAATAAGCAGGAGGGCGGATGATTCAAGTCAAAAATCTGGTCAAAACGTATGGCAAAAAGCAGAATGTGTTTACGGCGCTCGACGACGTGAGTTTTGACATACCAGACGGTGCGAGCGTGGCGATTATTGGCAAATCTGGGAGCGGTAAATCGACGTTAATGCATGCCATGAGCGGACTCGACAGGCCACAGCAAGGTGAAGTGATTATAGATGGGCAAGACATATTAAAGCTGAAGAAAAAGGCTGTTGATGCGTTTCGCGCGACAAAGATGAGTTTTATATTTCAGTCGTTTTTTGTGCAGGGTAACGAGAGTTGTTATGACAACGTTAGCTTGCCACTTGAAATCGCTAAAGTGGCACCGAAAGAGCGCAAAGCAAAAGTGCAAAAGGCGCTTGAAGCGGTAGAACTTGGTGACAAGATAAAAGCCAAGGCTAAGAACCTGTCAGGCGGCCAAAGACAGCGGTTGGCTATCGCACGGGCAATCGTCAACGAGCCAAAAATTTTGTTTGCCGACGAGCCGACGGGTAATCTGGACAGCTCCACCGGTGACGTGATTGAAAGATTACTGTTTGAATATAACAAAAAGCACAGCACCACGCTGATTGTTGTGACGCACGACCACGAACTGGCCGACAAATGCGATGTGCAGATACATATCAAAGACGGTCGTATTACCAGCATCAAAAACGCCAGGCAACCAGCGGGCGAAAAGCCAAAACGCATACCGATAAACGATAAAATTCCTATGGGTAGCAGGAGGGTGCAGTAATGCGGCGGCGAGATATAGTGCGGCGAGCAGGGCGCAGTTTGCGTCAGGCAAAGGTGCGAACGCTGCTGACGAGTCTGGCGATTGCAGTGGGAGCGTTTACGTTAACAATCAGCTTGGCGGCGGGCCAAGGGTCGCGTGAGTATGCTGACAAATTGATCGGTAGTAATATTAACCCGCAGGCGCTGTTTATAGCGAAAGATCCGTCGATGTTGGCGAGTTCGGCGGCGACTTCACGAGGGGCGAGTTTGGAAAAATACAACAGTAACTCAGCATCGATCAGTGGCATGGGCGGGTCGGCAATTAAACTATTAACACAAAAAGACATCGACAAATTATCAGCGCGAAGTGACCTAGAAGCAGTACAGCCACTCTACGAAATTTCATTTAAGTATCTAGTGTTTGAAGGCAATAGCCAAAAATACACAGCCGGACTTTCGACCTATGATGATGGCATATTGAGTGACACGGCGGCGGGGTCGTTGCCATCACTTGGCACGCAGATTGGCGATGACGACATTGTGCTGCCTGAGAGCTTTGCGACCACACTTGGTAAATCACCAGACGATTTGATTGGCAAAAAAGTTACGCTGACGCTTGAGCGTGCGGCGCAGGCCCCAACCGAGGAGCAGATTAAGCAGATTCTTGCTACCCAAGGTACGGCAGGATTGGCGCAGCTGGCTAAAGGCGAAACCAAAACGGTGACGTATACTATTCGTGCACTCACGAAAAAATCATCAACTGCATTGTCGGCGTCATCATCAATGCTGATATCGAGTAATCAGGCGCGCCAGCTGAATGATTTTATGACAAAAGGTACCAGTAGCTACGGACAGTTCTATGGAGCAACGGCTCGTGCCAAAGCTGGCCATACACCTGAGGACGTCAAAGCGTCACTGGAAAAGGCCGGGTTTGCCGCAGAGACTGCCAAAGACGTGCAGAACTTGCTGTTTACCATCGTGAATATCCTGCAGGGCATCGTGATTGGGTTCGGCGTGATCGCGCTCATAGCCAGCGTGTTTGGCATCATTAACACGCAGTACATTAGTGTACTGGAGCGTACGCAGCAGATCGGGCTGATGAAGGCACTGGGCATGCGCAGCCGTGACGTGGCAAAACTATTCCGTTACGAAGCGGCATGGATCGGATTTTTGGGCGGTGTCATTGGTGCGGGTGTGGCGTGGGGCGCAGGTACGGTGCTGAACCCATGGATTACCAAACAACTGAGCCTGGGCGACGGTAACTACCTATTGGTGTTCCAACCGCTGCCAATTACACTACTGATTTTGGCGTTGATGCTAATAGCGGTCATCGCAGGTTATTTCCCGGCGCGAAAAGCAGCTAAGCTTGATCCAATTGAAGCGCTCCGTACGGAATGAGTTCCTAACCGACTATTCAGTACGGGTTGAGATATACTGCTCCAATAGAAAGATGTCGTACATATCTTGGGCAAGTTTTTTGCGACGATCGATGCCGTTTTCATCTTCTCTGAACCCTGAAAAGTATTGTTTGTAATATAAAAGCTCGCTTGGTGATTCGACGGTGAATCCATGAGAATCTTGCACAGTTCTGCTTCGCCGCAGGTCATCAAAATTTCTAATAGGGTAATGTGGCGAGTAGGCAAATAAGTCGCTTGGTAAAGGTCGGGTATCCGCCTTGAAATGCAAAAAATTGGACTTTGATGATGGTACTTCCGTAACCAAGGTGTGCCCTTGCAGCTCAACAATTGCTTTTAGCCTATCCAGATAATCTTGATTAATAACGAGATCAACGTCATGCGCACAGCGATCCAGGCCTAAAAGGGTCATTGCAGAACTGCCAGCAACAACAAACGAGTCTGGCGGGAGATCAAGCATGGCAATAGTCTCTATGACATCAGACTCGTTATTAGTTCGGTCCGCTACATCAATCGGAGGAAGTTCTGTTTTGCGTCGAAAGTTTATGCCAAGAAAAGACATACATTCATACTAGTACAAAAGTATCATAAGTCAACTAGAGAACAGTGGTGACTATGCTATAATCAACCTATGATTGATATCCGTTTAGTCCGTGAAAACCCCGAGCTTGTCGCGCAGAACGCGCGGAACAAGGGCTACGAT